>JBDRSZ010000193.1:0-5780 GCA_043824415.1 bacterium
ATAAAAAGCAAAAAAAGTGAAACGCTTCGCAACCGATGAAAAGATACCAATATGATTTTGGCATTATATTCCATATAGTTCAGATACGATTAGCTACTTATCTCATACAATGAACGGAGCGAAGATGAAAGACATCCATCCAAAAATAGAACCCGTCTCTTTGAACAAGAGGATTGCATCACTCGACGTCCTCCGCGGATTTGCCGTGCTGGGCATCCTCATCATGAACATACAGAGCTTCGCCATGATCGATGCCGCTTATATCAATCCTGCAGCATACGGGGATTTGACAGGTTTGAACAAGTGGACCTGGATTCTCAGTCACACTTTTGCGGACATGAAATTCTTATCCATTTTCTCCATTCTGTTCGGAGCGGGTATCTACCTGATGACGAGCAAGGCGGAATCGAAGGGATTGAAACCGAACCGTCTCCATGTCCGCCGGATGTTCTGGCTCCTCGTCATCGGTCTGGCCCACGCGTATCTGCTCTGGCATGGCGATATCCTCGTTACGTACGCCCTCTGCGGATTCTGGGTTTTGCTCTTCCGGAAGAAAACTCCGAAGACACTGCTCGTTGTCGGATTGGGTTTCATGGCCGTGCCGACAGTGCTCTACCTTTTCGCCGGAGCTTTCTTCCGTTACATACCGCCTGAATCGATCGAAGGGATGATGAGGAGTTGGAAGCCGGCGGTTGAAATCGTCTCCAGGGAAATTCAAGCGTACCAGGGAGGTTGGCTGGATCAAATGCCCCATCGGGCTTTGTCCTCTCTCGCATTCCAAACATTCCTCTATCTGATGTTCTTCGGATGGCGAGCGGGCGGTCTCATGCTTGTGGGTATGGCTCTGTTCCGATGGAGAGTGCTATCCGCTGAGCGGTCGAAGGGTTTCTACGTTCGGATGGTTGTTGCAGGACTAAGTATCGGATGGCTGTTCATTATTGTCGGAGTCATCAAAAATTTCGCGGCAGGTTGGTCTATGGGATACTCGATGTTCATCGGATCGCAGTTCAACTACTGGGGCAGTTTTTCTGTCGCACTGGGTTATATCGGCATCATCATGCTCATCTGTCAATCCCGCATCATCGAAAAGATCACAACCACTCTATCTGCTGTCGGACGCATGGCTTTCTCCAACTATTTCCTCCAGACACTCATCTGCACGACGCTCTTCTACGGACACGGTTTCGGATTGTTCGGCCGGGTTGAACGGAAAGTTCAGATTCTCATCGTCGCGGCAGTATGGATCGTGCAGCTCATTATCTCTCCGCTCTGGCTCAGGCATTTCCGGTTCGGTCTTTTGGAATGGCTCTGGCGGACTCTAACGTATGGTAAAAGACAACCGTTGCGGATTTAAAAATAAACATTAACGGAGTTGGACTCCACCTCAGAGGTGGAGTCCAACTTGTGACAAGGTTTGAAAGCCTGCACCCAATAGAGGTTGTCCCGTTCGACGACTTGCTCCGACCGGAAGCCCGAACGATGAAGCAGCGGAAGCATTTCCTCGGCCGATAGGAGTCGGTCATCACATACGATGCCGTTTAGAGATGCATGGAAGTGATTCAACTCATGGCTGGAGCAAGTATGCAGGATGAGCAGTTTCCCGCCCGGTCGGAGCACGCGATGGAATTCTTGGAGCACTTGCTTCGGATCGGAAAAGTGGGGGAATACGGAAAAACACAAGACCTTATCAAAACAATCCCGTTTCAAGGCGAGAGCAGTTGCGTCGTCGCAAAGCCGCATGAGCTTATCACTATGGAGTGACCGTTTCCCCTCCTCAAGCATCCGAACAGCGAAATCTTCGGTCACGACCGTGCCGTCATTCCCCACCAGCTCGCACAAATATTTTGTCATCCGGCCGGTGCCGGCTCCGATGTCCAGCACACGATCCCCGGCAGACACATCAAAACGAATCAGGTAATCACGCAATTCAGGATCGTCCGCCATCCTATCATTCCATTCCGGAGCGAGTGTGTTGAAATAATCTCTATGCGCTTTCGACAACGGAACTCCTCCTGCGGAACAGAGTATCATCACTTTTCAAGCGTTTCAGAATGAACGGAATAATCACCATCATAACCACCATACCTGGGACGCCCACCGACAGAGAAATCAGTGCATAAAATTCGGGAGGTAATCCTAAGATCGGGGCAATGGCCAGCGCCCCGAGCCATCCCGCGCCTCTTGAAATGACCAGTCCTACGAGAGTAATCCAAAATAGTCCGTATCGGGTGCTGCGGTGGAGATAGCTAATGCTGCCGCCGAGTGCAACAAGCTCAAAAATCATCCTGTACAGAGTCGGAGGTGGGGGCATTCCAGAAACCAGGAATGATAAAAACGGCGTCAGTGCACCCACAGCAGCCGCATAAGGAATGGGCAGGAAGAATGCTGCAACTGCTACAGGCCAGAACATCGGAAGGAACATGGATCCCAATCCGACTGCGTGGAAAAAATATGGAATCACAATTCCAAGAGCCATGAACATGGCGCTCAATGTAAGATGTTGGGTTCTCGCAGTCATCGGCCTCAGAATTGATAGTTTAGTTCACAGACCATATAACGACCCGGCATCGGATAGCCAAACATGGCCTGATACCGCGTGTCCAGAACATTCTTAACGGCCAGTTTCACACGCATGACTCGGAATACCGGAGCCTGAATCGTGACGTTGAGCAGGCCATAATCGTCCAACCGGTTTTGTTGATGATCGCCGCCGTATAAGTCCTGGATGTAGAGGAAGTCGGCTGATATTAGGAAAGATGTTACCCGCCACGCAACATGCGCCGTCAGCTTCCTGCCGGGCGAGTACATCGTCTCTTCGCCCGAGTCTAACTGGGACCAGGATGCGCCCAATGTCAGTCCGTCCGTGGGGAGCCAATCGAGCATCAGCTCGTATCCTGTGTGGATGAATTCTCCGGAATTGATCCATTTATACGGAAATCCCGGATTGTCACGCCGGATGAGATTCGAGCCTTCAGACCTGAAAAGCGCTACTTCGATTTTAAAAGACCGTCCGATGAATTGTGTCAGACCGACTTCCGCATTCCAGAGCCTCTCCGGTTTCAGATTCACGTTTTGAGGCGGGAAGAAATACAACTCCCGAATCGAAGGGCTCCGAAATCCCTTGGCAACGGAGAAGCGGATAGAGGTCGATCTGCTGAGATGCGTTATAAGGCCAAACTTCGGGACCGTTTCTCCGCCGTATAATTCATGATGTTCGATCCTCAGTCCTGCGGATGCGATAAACCGGCTGAGGAACAACTGTTGCGTATGGAAATAGGGCGCGTATTCCGTAATGAAATACGATCCGTAATCAATTCCCTGTACACCATCCTCCGCTTGTCCACCGTAACGCCGATAGTCGAATCCGGCGGTCACTGTATTCCCGGTCCACGGCCGGAAATTTTGATAGATCATCAGGCCCAAGGTCCGATCATCGGAGCGCCATCCATCGTAAAACAGATGCTGTCCAAAATTTCCGTGCAGTTTGAGGTTCGTCTCACCCAGCCTTCCTTTTGAGACAAAGGTCAAATCACCTCCCCAACGTTTGATGTCGTACCAATGATCGGCAAATGGATTCAACGCGGTTCCCGGATCGTTTACATCGATATTCGCGAAGCTGAGATTCCATTCCAATTCATTCGAATGATTGAGCATGTATCCGACATGCGCGGTCAAATGATCGGCACGATAGGATGAATTGGCATCGTTGCGGTGACCGGCTGTTTTTCGAGAGGCTGCAGTCAGGACATATTCCAAGTTACCGGTCTTCCCGCTGTGGATAGCGTTCAATTTTTGGGAACGAAAACTTCCGAATTCTCCAGAAAACGTCGTTCTGAATCCATGATCTTTCATTCGCTTGGGCACGATATTGATCACGCCGCCCGTAGCATCCGATCCGTAGAGAAAAGAAGCAGGCCCCCGGAGGACTTCAATACTTTCCACGCCTTCCGTGACGAACTCATCCGCGATTGTACATCCCATCAAACCCATAAAATCAGGACGCCCGTTCCGAAGTATGAGCACGTGCGTGTTTGCTCCTCCTCCCATCCCGCGTAAGGAAATTTTACCGGCCGAGCTTCCAGCAACGCCGTATCCCATGACTCCCCATTCCGTTACATAGAGTCCAGGAACAAAGGTTTTCACGGTTTCGAATACCGTACTGGTCGATCCTTGAGCAAGCAATGTGCTGTCGATGAGAGAGACACTGGCCACGAGATCCCTCTGGGCTCCTGCAATTTTTGTAGCTGTCTTAATAATGGGATTGAGATGATATTTGACTTTGATCGTATCCGACTCTGTACTTATCGGCACTGCCAAAACAATATTCAGATTCAGCATTAATACCGAAATCAGGATTCCGAATCTTCCGACACTGTTCATCTTCACTGTCTTCCATCCTTACATTTTTGGTTAGCATGAGTGAATTTTTATTATGTCGATCGTATTACCGAATCGATTTTCGTAACATCAGTAAATATACTAAAAGGCATGTTGATTGTCAAGTCTTAATAAATTCCGTTTGCAAGATCTGGATATGAGTCGTACATTATAAATGAATTTGTAAGGAAGGAGATGTCGATGAAAGAATTGGGTGTAGTGGTGCGCATCGAGAAGGACAAGGGCGTTATCCAGCTTCAATCCAAGGGGGGGTGCAAATCCTGCGGGATGAACGCCTATTGCCACAGCACTGGAACTGGAACGCGGGAGTTGAAGCTTTTTTTAGAAGGCAATAAGATAGTTACGGGCGATGTCGTTGAAATCGAGACGCCCGCTAGAAGTCTTCTCACCGCAGCGTTTCTTGTTTTCATCTTTCCGTTGATTCTCTCTATCACGGCTTACTTCATCGTTTATTCGATGACCGATCGCACTGAGCTGGGTTTGGCCGGCTTTTTTGTCTGTTTTATTCTGTCAGAAATTCTTGTCGCGTGGCTGGATCGATCTTTTGGACGGGGACGATTCTTTGAGCCCAGGATCGTTCGGATGATGGATAGCGGACAAGAAAAAAAGGATGCGGATTAACACTTCGATTCTGGCTTTTCACTTGACATTTTCCGCAGAAATTTTCTTATTACTCCTACAATTTTTTATGGTCGAGTCCGTTGTTTTAATAAAAGGAGAACGGAGTCATGAAGAAGAATACGATTATCATCTTGCTTATCGGCAGTGTTATCCTCGGCTTCATGGGATGCGCCTCGGTCAGAGTCAATGTGAATTACGACGAGTCGGTCGTATTCAGCGACTATCGGACATTTGCTTTCGTCAGGCCAAGGCAGCAGCAGATGGCAAGACGGAATGCCGTCCGTGATCCTCTGATTACGGAAGAAATGATGGAGGAGATCAGGCCGATCATGGAAAGCAAGGGATTTGTGGAAGCGGGTTCGCAGGAGGAGGCGGATCTCTTGGTCGTGTTCTACGCTGCGGTCCACAATCAGAGGGAATTCGTGCCCCCTACATACCGTGTGGGTCGCTGGGGAAGAGTATGGAGCGCGCGCCCGGGGCATTTCGTAAATTATAAGGAAGGCACTCTGGTCATCGATATGGTTGATCAGACGAAGAAGGAACTCGTCTGGCAGGGCGTGGGAAGCGGTGTGCTGGACCGCGTGCAACCGGCTCGAAATCTTGTGGAAGCCGTTGCAAAGATCCTTGAAAAATTCCCGCCGGAAAAATAGGAAATGAACGGCAATCATTCTTTTTTTCGGAGGGGCGAAAGTCTTTTCGCCTCATTTTTATAAATTGGGTTTTTAAATGAGAGTCACCGTTTGCGAGCTGAGCCACGAATC
>JBDRSZ010000194.1:0-5936 GCA_043824415.1 bacterium
TTATCTGAGATTGGTGGGCGATTCTATAGACATCATCGCTTTTGGGGATGATCTTGGTATGCAGACGGGGCCGCAGATATCGCCTGCCATGTATAGGGAATTCTTCAAACCAAGACACAAGACGATGTGGGATCGCGCCAAACAGCTGGCCGATGTGAAAATCATGCTCCACTGCTGCGGAGGCGTTCGGGAGCTGATGCCGGATCTGATCGAAGCGGGGCTTGATGCCATCAATCCGATTCAGATTTCGTGCCGTGGTATGGACACCCGTTCTTTGAAAGCGGAGTTCGGGAAAGATATTGTCTTCTGGGGCGGCGGGTGCGACACGCAGCACATCCTGCCCGAAGGCACTCCTGAGACGGTCCGGGCGCATGTTCGAGAGCAGGTGGAGATTCTGAGTCCGGGAGGAGGTTTCGTTTTCCAGCAGGTGCACAACATCCTTCCCAACGTCCCACCCGAAAACGTGGCGGCGATGTTCGAGGCCGTGAATTCCGAATAGGACAGGACGAGGAAAAGACGTGGCTTTCATCACGGGGACGATCCGGGTCGTGTTGATGCTGTTTCTGATAGGGATGAAGTCGATTATATTTAATTGAGGAGGATGAAAAATGAGAACGCGAAGGACAATCACACGAATCTCTCTTTTAATCTGTTTTGGAGGATTGCTTGTTGTCTATTTCTTCCGTTGTGGTAAGGGAACGGGCGACTGGAAACCGGCGGAGAGTCCGCTAATGACCCGATGGGGCAAACGCGTGTCTCCTAAAAATGTGCTCCCCGAATATCCGAGGCCGCAGATGGTCCGGAAGGACTGGATGAACCTGAACGGGTTGTGGGATTTTGCCCTGCTGAACAAGGATGAGAATCATCCCGAAGAATACGCCGAGAAAATACTCGTTCCTTTTCCTGTGGAATCCGCCCTGTCGGGCGTGGGAAAGCGCGTCAGCGAGAACGAGCGTGTCTGGTATCGAAGAATGTTTATAATACCTTCTGGATGGAGGGGGAAGCGGATTCTCCTCCATTTCGGGGCTGTGGATTGGGAGAGCGCCGTGATCGTGAACGGGGAGAAGCTGGGCGTGCACAGGGGCGGATACGATGGGTTCTCGTTCGACATCACCGAGTCTCTCCGCGACGATTCGCCTCAGGAGCTTGTCGTGTCGGCTTGGGACCCTACGGATCTGGGCGGGCAGGCGGTGGGCAAACAAAGGAAAAATCCGAGGGGCATTTTTTACACGTCCACGACGGGCATCTGGCAGACGGTCTGGCTGGAACCCGTGACGGATGCATACATCGCTTCTTTCGAGATCGATCCCGATGTGGACGGAAGCATCCTTCGTCTTAAAGTGAAAGTTACCGGGAATACCGAGAATGCAAAAATCGAAGCGGTTGCCATGGATGGAGGGACGAAGGTCGCTGAAGCTTCGGGCAAGCCGGGCCAGTCGATTGCGCTCCGCATTCCCGAGGCCAAGCTATGGTCGCCCGAATCGCCGTTCCTGTACGATCTCACGCTCGCGCTGAAGGACGGCGGGTCTTCCACCCGCGATGAAGTGAAGAGCTACTTTGCGATGCGGAAGATCGGGCTGGGAAAGGATGAGAAGGGCATCACCCGACTGCAACTGAACAATGCGTTCGTTTTTCAACTGGGTCCGCTGGACCAGGGATTCTGGCCGGACGGGCTGTACATGGCTCCCTCGGACGATGCTCTCAGGTACGACATCGAGATGATGAAGGAAATGGGATTCAACATGGTCCGCAAGCACGTCAAGGTGGAGCCGGACCGGTGGTACTATTGGTGCGATAAGTTAGGGCTTCTGGTCTGGCAGGACATGCCCAACGCGAAGAATGCGACGGATGCGGATAAAAGACAGTTTGAGAAAGAGTTGGAGAGGGTGATTCGCGGCCTGTACAACCATCCTTCCATCGTCATGTGGGTTCCGTTCAACGAGGGGTGGGGTCAGTACGATTCGGAGCGGATCACGGAATGGATTCGGGAGCTGGATGCGTCGAGGTTGGTGAACCATGCAAGCGGATGGACCGACATGGGCGTAAGCGACGTGGTGGACATCCATTCGTATCCCGACCCGAAATCTCCGGAACCGGAACCCGAACGTGCGGCCGTCCTGGGAGAGTTCGGCGGGCTGGGCTTCAACATCGCGGGCCACGCCTGGAATACGGAGGGCTGGGGATACGACCTTCTGCAGGATCCGGAAAGTCTTGCGAAGCGTTACGAGAATCTATACCAACAGCTGCTCCCGTTCATCGATAAACCGGGCCTGAGTGCGGCCGTGTACACGCAGATCACGGACATCGAGAGCGAGAACAACGGCCTGATGACGTACGACCGCGAAATCTGCAAGATCGATGCGCAGACCATCGCATTGGCCCATGCGGGGTATCTGCCCCCTCGGCTGTCGAATGATGCGAGAATTTTCATCGATTTATACGATGCCGCGCTGTCCACATTCAGGCCGGATGCGTCGATCTATTACACGCTTGACGGCAGCGAGCCGACCGAAAAATCGCAGCGATATGACGGATCGTTTTCAGTTGGGGAGACGACGATCCTGAAAGCCAAGGCTTTCTGGAAGGACGGAAAGGCGAGCCGGATGAGTGGGTACGAACTGACGAAGGTCTTGCCCAGAGAATCTACGGCAGTGGCTCATCGGAAGCCGGGTTTGAAGGCGTTCTATTATGAGGGAGACTGGGAAACACTGCCTGATTTCTCGGTTTTGACACCGAAACTGTCGAAAATCTATCCCAAAGTAGATCTCGGAGCTGCCGAGAGCGAGACACACTTCGCGCTCCGATTCGAAGGCTATATCGACATCCCGGAGACGGGCGTGTACGTGTTCTATGCGTCATCTGATGACGGAAGCAAGATTCTGATCGGAGACGAGGTTGTTGTCGACAACGACGGGCTTCACGGCATGATGGAGAAACAGGGAGCAGCATCTCTGAAAGCCGGTCTCCATCCGTTGACCGTGCTGTTTTTCCAGCGGACAGGAGAGAGAGGCCTGTCCATCTCTTATGAAGGACCTGGGATCAAAAAACAGGAAATCCCAGCGGCTGTGCTTTTTCACGAATAAGGCGTGTCTGGAAAAAATTTTCATGTTCATCCTATGGATTGAAAGGAAGCGTTATGAAGAAAAGAGCCGTTGTATTCAGTATGGTGGTTTGTCTCGTTCTGACTGCAGTTAATTTCGCCCAGAATACTCCTTCGACCGATTATGATGTTATCATCAAAAATGGGAAGGTGTATGACGGGTCTCTGAAGCCTGGATTTCAGGCCGATGTGGCGGTCAAAGACGGCAGGATCGTCCGCGTCGGCAAGAATATCTCCGGAAAAGCAGATCGCGTTATCGATGCCCGCGGTCTGATTGTGGCGCCGGGTTTTATCGATCTTCACACGCATGTGGACGACGGGATGACGTTTCCGGAGAGTCGGGCGTGCCTGAATTATCTGATGCAGGGCGTGACGACAGTTGTCGTGGGCCAGTGCGGTTCGAGCGCTTGGCCGATCTTCGAGAAGGCTGAGGATCAGATGAAGCGATGGTCCGAGGAGGGGATCGGACCGAACGCGGCCCTGCTCGTGGGACATGGGACGGTTCGTAATCTCGTCATGGGGATGGAGGACAGGGAGCCCACGCCGGAGGATCTGGAGCGGATGAAAGCCCTCATCGAGGAAGCGATGGAACAGGGAGCATGCGGAATGTCGACGGGTTTGATCTATGCTCCGAGCAGTTACGCCAGGACGGACGAGGTCATCGAATTGGTCAAGGTGATTGCGCCGTATGGCGGAATCTACCATTCCCATATACGGAACGAGCGGGAGCGTTTTTTAGAGTCGGTCGAGGAATTGATACAGATCGCCGAGGCGTGCAGCGTTCGGGCGCACATCTCCCATTTTAAAGTCCTGGGCAGGCAAAACTGGGGACTCGTGAAGGAAGCATGCGACCTGGTCGAGAAGGCTCGGGCAAGGGGCCTCTCCATTACAGCGGACCAGTATCCGTATTTGTTCTCCAACAATTATCCGTACCGGAGCCTCATCCCGTCAAAAGCATGGAGGGGAGATGGGGATGTCGAGAGACTGACGATGGAAGATGTCACAAAAATCTTCGACTATCTTCGCGATGCGGAACTCATCGACCTCTACTCCAAAGTGACGCCGTATTATCCGATTTCCGAACGTCATCGAGAGTATTTAGAATCATTGCCAAGGAAGCGGCTCGTCAGCTTTGTTTCGCAGTCCTTGTTGAGTCCGTCGGCTTTTCGGGGTCCGGGAAACACGAGGGAAAGAATGCTCTTCTTGGAACGATGGAACGATCCGGAGGAAAGGCCGGCGATCCTTCAGGAAGTAGGTGAGTACATCGAAAGCGTTTGCGGTGCAGAGCACTTTATTGTCGGAGTCTGCGTGGAGAAAGCGTTGGAGGGGAAGTCCTTAAAGCAAATTGCCGCTATGAAGGGGAAATCCGTGGAGGAGACCGCCGTGGAGCTGGAATTGATGGGAGCGAAGGCAGTGCCTTTCGTGATGTGCGAGGAAGATGTCGAGACCATCATGAAGAAGGATTACGTGGGCACGGGGAGCGACGGCGAGGCTGCATCGTACGGCATGGGCCTGCCCCACATCCGCTCGTATTCGACTTTTCTTCAAAAGATCAAGAAGTACGCATTGGAACGGAAAGCGGTTTCTCTGGCACACGTCATCCGTTCGCAGACCTCGCTCGCGGCTCAGGTCATGAACTGGGAAGATCGGGGCCGGATCAAAGAGTCGATGAAGGCGGACATCGTTGTCCTCGACTTGAACAAGATCAAGATCAGGACGTCGATCTCGAACCCTCACGCGTACAGCGAGGGCGTTCGCTATCTGCTCGTCAACGGAAAGCTGACTGTCGATGACGGGAAGTGGAACGGGACACTCGCCGGGGAGGTGATCAAACTGAAGGAGTGATTGTCTTACGTACAGGAAACCCCCATCACGCTGTTTTGATCGTCCAGCATATGTATGCTGGACGCAAGATCTCAGTTTGGATATTTATCCCGATATGATACAATTTGGGATGAAAACAGAAATGAGAAGATATAAAATCGACCCAGAAAAGACATCTATCTATTTCTGTACTTGCACGATTGTTCAATGGCAATGCGTCTTTAAGGAAGAAAAGTATTGTCAGATCATCGTTGACAGTCTGAACTATTGCCGTGAACATAAAGGGCTTCTTTTGTACGGCTTGGTGATTATGCTCAATCACATCCATCTGATTTCTTCGAGCAGAGAAAATATTCTATTATCCGATGTCATGAGGGACTTCAAAAGACATACGTCAACGACGATAGCAAAGATGCTTGAAAATGATGATGATAGATTCCTTTTGTACATATTCAGGAAAGCTGAGGGAAAAAAGGGGAGTAATTATAAAGTCTGGCAAGATGAATACCATCCGGAGGCCATTTATTCGGAGAAATGGTTTCATCAGAAATTAAATTATCTTCATGAAAATCCGGTCCGGAAGGGCTTCGTGTTGAATCCGGAAGACTGGAAATTCAGCAGTGCGAGGAATTGGTATTTGGATGATGATTCCATCATCACATTGGATTTGGACATGCTTTGATGGTTTGTTGGGGGGACGGATGTCCCTTTTTATCTTCCGCACAGGATACATATCCTGTGCGATCAAGGTCATCAAATTAAAGGAGCGATTGTCTTTTGAGCACCCACACGCGTACAGCGAGGGCGTTCGCTATCTGCTCGTCAACGGAAAGCTGACTGTCGATGACGGGAAGTGGAACGGGACACTCGCCGGGGAGGTGATCAAACTGAAGGAGTGACCGTCTTACGTACAGGACACATATCCTGTGCGACCGTTGTGATTGCTGTTTCTGACGGATTCGTATTTGACAACAAAGGCAATTTGGATTATATTGGTGTGAATAGTCTCACT
>JBDRSZ010000195.1:0-2416 GCA_043824415.1 bacterium
GTACCCTGCTTTAGATAATTCCTTGACCGATTTGAACGGGTTGGGTGGATTGAGGTACCCAGCCAAGAATTTGTAGATCTTCATGCGGATTTCTTTGGCCATGAACGTATCCAGTCGGTCGAAGCTGTGGCCGCCGGGGGCATCCTGGAAGATCTCGTATTCGAATTTCTTGCCCGCTGCCTTCAAGGATTTTATAAGATGCTCCACTTCGAGGACGTTCACGTCCTCGTCGTTCGTGTTCGTATGGATGAGGAGCGGCGTCTGGAGTTTTTCCGCATGCCATGCGGGAGACCGACGGCGATACTCCTCGACGTTTTCGTAGGCTGTTTTCCCGATGTGGTAGTCTGCTGAGTAGAGATCGCGGTAGGACTGGGTCTTGTATCCCATCCGGGCGATGAGGTCGCTCACCGGAACGCCGGCAAAGGCGACCATGTAATCCTTTGGATGGTTGAAGATGTTGAACAGGGCGATGAGGCCGCCGTGGCTCCAGCCGAGGATGCCTACCCGGTTTTCGTCGATGAAGTCATAATTCTCGATCATGTAATTCCGTCCGGCGTAGACGTCCTCGACTTCGAGTCCGCCGTAGTCGATGAGCTCATACATCCCCTCTCCATAACCCGTGCTCCCGCGGTACTCCGATGCGATGACGACGTACCCCTGGGCCATTAATTCGCGGATGATGTGGGTGTGATACGTGCTGAAATTGCTGTGCACGCCTCCGTGGGGGAAGACGAGGAGCGGGTATTTCTTCGTCCGGTCGATGTCCTTGGGGATGAAGACATAAGAGTAAAACCTCACCGGGTTTCCGGCTCCCTGGGCTGCAGGATTTGGGGTATTTGCGGCTGGCGGACCGACGTGGCGCACTTTATCGACGAACGCGATGTCTCCGACTCTGTGGTACCAGAGCACGTCATCGATGGATTTCTCCAGGACATCCAGAGTGTGTCCCATGTTCTCGAACCGGCGCTCGAGTTCTTTCAGGCGATTGTCGATCTCCTCGACGGATTGTGCCAGAATTGTTGAAGAGACAAGACAAAGGCACGATGTGAAGCACAGGATGATTCGAGTCGCTCTTGTTTGCATTGTTGTTTCCTCCTTCGAAAGTTTATCCAATATTTCAGAAGGCAACCTTCTCAAAGAAGATTACCTTCGGCTTCTGTTATTTTCATCATTCAATATTAAGGAATGATGCAAAGATAATCAAGGGATTTTCGGACATGGTTTGAAAATTCACACCAAAAGTTTTGCACGGATTTCAGTGTTCAATAACTAATGAATCAGAACTTAGCTCTTGAAAAATTTAAGAATTTGTTGTAACGTGTAACTACGATTTGAATATCTTTGACGTCGCTCGCGTAGGAACATAACACTGTGATCTGCGTACAAGAGCATAATGTCCATCGAGAATAATGTCTTTACAATATGACGAGTTATTGCTTAAAGAAAGGATTAATTTTTCATGTTGTCGATTTTCTGTAGCCGCCGAACAAAGCACCGATTTATCATCGTCGGAATGATTCTACTGTTCATGTTCACCACAAGCTTTGGATTTAACGAAGATTCCAAACCAAATGAAGACGTCCTTACGGACGAGAATGGGAAGCGTTACATTACTGCTGTATGCGCCGACGAGAAAATCCGTGTCGACGGAGATTTGGATGATGCTGCCTGGGAGGATGCTCTTTTTCAGGGGAGTTTCATCCAGCGCGAACCGAACGAGGGCGAGCCTGCCACCGAACGAACCGAAGTAGGCATCCTTTACGATGAGGATAATATCTATTTCGGAATCAAGTGTTACGATTCGCAACCGGATAAAATCGTCGCCACAGAAATGCGCCGCGATGCAATGATGTTCAACGACGACACGTTCTCCATCATCCTCGACACATATCATGACAAGCGCAGCGGATTCTTTTTCACGACGAATCCGTACGGTGCAAGACGGGATCAGGTGATTGCGAATGAAGGCCGCAACATCAATTCGGCGTGGGATGGTGTGTGGACCTGTAAGGCCAAGATGAATGAAGATGGCTGGTTCGCGGAGATCGCCATTCCCTGGAAAACCCTGCGATTCGCAGAGGGCGATTCCGCCGTATGGGGTGTGAATTTCTCCAGGACGATCCGGCGCAAGAACGAAGACGTCTACTGGCAGCTCATTCCCCGTCAATACGGCTTTTTCGGTATGTTTCGCTTGTCAGAAGCCGGGTGTATTCGAGGAATAGCTGATTTAAAGATGGGGGGTAATGTCGAATTAAAACCTTATTTCATGGGCGGTATGGAAAAAGATTTGGCCACTGATTTTCAGATCAAACGGATGAACGACGTGGGTCTTGACGCCAAATTGGCTTTAACGGCGAATTTGGCTTTGGACCTCACGGTGAATACAGATTTCGCACAGGTCGAAGCGGATCAAGAA
>JBDRSZ010000196.1:0-2786 GCA_043824415.1 bacterium
ATGTTAAAGAAGAAAACAAATAAGGTCTGAGCGCATGGACGAATGCATCGACAGGCAATTACTCGAACTTTTCCTCCTCGGAGGAATCCAATCGGATGCTGAGATACACCGAATAGAACGCCACATCGGAGAATGTGCAGAATGCCTCAGGTATCTCAATAAACTCCAGGCCTTTTACGAAACAACGGAAAGCATCCCGCACGAAACAGTCGACAGACTGACCGCACGCATCCTCGAACGGATCGAAAGAGCATCGAAAGTCCGATCCATCACTCTTACGCCTCTTCCTCATCCGAAGCGTACCGAGTCGCAGTATCTCCTGGCTGCCGAAAGTGAAAGCTGCTCCAGGTATGTGAACGTGGAAAGCTACGCAAACGCGAAAGAGGATGTCGTCGCCCGGCTCATCCGAGACAACAAATCCCAGGAAATGACACTCTATCTTATTGGTCGGGATCAAGACCGCTTGAAAGATTGCATACTCGAAGTTCAGGATGTTGACAAGCCCCTCATACCCGATGCCGAGGGAAAAATCGACTTGATGGACATCCCAAAAGAGATGCTGGAAAACAAACCGCTGAGGCTGAAATCCCCATTAGCTGTATTTGATCTTGAACCGGTTTCTGATTTCAAAGAAAATATCCTCGTCAAAGGAGAATTTCTCGTCGAGAATAAAGAATACGACCGCATCCAGATCGAAGTCGAAGAACCCGAAAAAAAGGCGACATACAAAATTCACATCCTCAAACTCCATGATATGCCTAGCGTACAGAAAGTGGATATCGTTGTCTCGCAGAAGAGCATGAAACCGTTGGTCTCTAAGGCGTATAAAGGGATCGCCGTTTTCGAGAATTGCGACCCCGAAAAAATAATGAACATCAGGATATATTAGCCAGAAAGCCTCTATGAAAATCGTACAGATAGAAGAACGAAGCAGACGCGTCGCCGAAATCCTCTCCTCGGCCGCCTCAAGCCGCTCCAAACTCAGAGCCGTCGTCCGGTTCTTCGAAAAAGCGGGTGCTCATGCCGATACCGAACTGCTCCGGTCTTACTACTTGCAATTCGCCACGGCGGTCCTGCATAACGTGAACGATTCGACACTACAACACACCGATCCCCAATACCAGCGCCAGGCCATCGCACTCCTGAAAACGATACAGAAACATTTTCCCGACGCCGTCGATCCCGATTCACTCGAACAGAGACTGGTCCTTGCCCGAAAAGTGCTGACCGAGACCTGGTTCATCCTCGGAGAATGGGAAAAAGGACTGGCCGAGCTCGAAGAAATCACAGGAGAACACCTCCCTGCGGATGAGAGACAGCGGCATACCCAAGAGACGGAAAGTCAAGCTGACCCCTACGACCAGCTACTCATCATTACATCACAACTTAAAGACAACCACCCCCGCTCCTATGCCATCTGCCAAGAGATTCTCGACGATTGGCAGCACAACTTTCGTTCTCCGCACACAGACCGCATGCACATTCTTCTCGTCGAAAAAATGAATACCCTTGAAACGACAGAGGAAGACGCAGGCGTCCTCTTGCCCATCAGTTCCAAAACAAGAACACGACCGAAAGACGCAGAAGAAGACATCATCAAAGTAAACAACGAGATCCTTCCCACTCAAGACGCGATGCACCACAGCCTGATGGATGCAATCGCAGCCGCCCGGAGGATTGGCGAGTCAAAACAACCGAAGATCAACACTGATACTTATTTCACATTTCAATTCTCCCTTCCCGAGAAAAGAGCGCAGTACTCCGGCGATTCTTGGAACGCCGCCGTCGCTATATTCTCATACGCAGGCATGATCAACGCCTTTCACAAACAAATTCTCGCCAACCTATCTTCTTCGACCGTCATCACGGGAAGCATCGATCAAGACGGAGCGTTGTCGACAGTCCAAGAAGAAGGCCTGAAAGCAAAAATTAAATCTGTCTTTTTCTCACCCATAAAGCGGCTCATCGTCCCATGGAAAAACATGTCTTCGGCGATGACATTTTTGGAATGCCTGCAAAGGCAATACCCGAATCGACACCTGATCTTAGAGAGCGCTGCGAACTTGAATCAGCTTGTTGAAGACCGGAATCTTGTTATTCAGAAACGGCTGACCCTTCCGAGGCAGGTCGTTGCCGGAGCGAGACGGAACAAGCAAATGTTAGGATGGATAGCTTTTGTTCTTATGGCTATCGTCATTATTGCGGGATTTATTCTCAAAGGCTATATTTGGAAAGATCGGAATCCAGCGACATTTGATATCGTAGGCCAGCATCTTGTGGTAAAGAATGTGAGAGGAGAAGAACTCTGGCGATATAATTTTGGAATACCATTAACAAAAAGGCAATATTTCGGAATATATCAAAACATCATTTTGAAAGATGTCGATAAGGACGGAAAAAACGAGCTTCTATTTGGAATCTATGAAAATGACTTTCCAGATAAGAGTGGGTATATGTTTCTTTTTAACGATGATGGGCGTGTTTTATTCAAAAAGAAGACCGGCCAAGAGATGACGTTTGGAGGCAAGATCTATTCGGACCATTATCGCATCGCTTTTGTTGATGCAGTGGACCTTGACAATAACGGTCAGAATGAAATCGTTTCAATTTCTTACCAATATCCCTATTTTCCCTGCTGTGTGAATGTGTGGAATCTACAAGGAGAGAAATTGGGTGAGTACTGGCATGCAGGCCAGTTTCAACGGCTGGACTGCTTCGATTTGGACGGTGATGGAGTGAAAGAAATATTTGCCTTGGGTCAGAATAACGAGTATCGATGTGCCGTG
>JBDRSZ010000197.1:0-2072 GCA_043824415.1 bacterium
GGGAAGGAGAGGCGCGTCATCTTGGGATCGACGACTTTCCCCGTCCTGTGGGAGAGGAACAGTTGATGAGCGAGGAGGACTTCGCAACCGCGTCGGTGAGCGTGGATGACATGCGTCGTTTCGGTCTCGGATGATTTATCAAACTCCCGGAGTCCTTCGAGGACGCTGATGGTCGTGTGGAACGAGCTGTGCGTCGCGCCACGATATGTTTGACAGTTCCAACCGCCGTCGTTCATCTGTTGCGACAAGAGGTGTTCGACGAGGTTTCCGATTCGATCGTCGCGGTAACGGAAACAGGCAAGGATGGAGAGCACCATACCCGTGACGCAGGTCTCGCTGTGTTTCAGGGAAGCGAAATAGTTGATTCCGCCGTCGGGATAGACCCCTTCGTTCAGGAGGAGCCGACAGGCCTTGCGGGCTTGAGCGTTTTGAGGATCGAGACCGAAACGCCGGAGGAGGAGCATGGTGTACGTCGTCGATGTCCACTTGGGCGTGTACAGACCGCCTGCCCATAATCCCGAATCCTCCTGTCGGGCAAGGATGCGAGCGCCCCAACCGTGCGTTGAAATACGCAATCGTTCTGATTCATACGCTTCCCTCTGAGCGTCCAGCAGGTCGCGCATCGTCTGCCAGCGTACGGCGGGATCGCCCTCCATCAGCCATGCGATGATTTCAACGTCGGGTCGCATCAGCATATGTCATCCATTACTGTACTGTCGACTATTATTCGGCGAGGAAAAGAACTTCTTGCAGAGCAGAGTATTCTGGTAAAAAGCATGATCTCAAGTTGACATCCCGCAGCACGCCTTGAATTTCTTCCCGCTGCCGCAGGGGCAGGGATCGTTCCGGCCCGTCTTCCTCAATTCCTGGAAGGCCACCAGCGCCTCCGGAGAAAACATCTGCCGCACGAATGTCTTGCATTCATCCAGGGCCATGCCTGCCCAGTGCGCCAGCTTCGGGTCCGGGTTTTGATGGTATGCTTTGAGGATTCGGTACGATTCATAGACTCCTTGGTGCGCCAGCAGCATCAGGATCTTTTTCTTTTCCTTGATGGAGGTTCGGGAATGAAGGAGTTTCTTTCCTTTCTCCTCTATCTCCGCCTCCGTCGTGTCCATGAAATTTTTCGGCAGAAGGCGATGACCTCGTATATACGCTGCCGCTTCTTTCGCTTCAGGGCTCTTCGGATCATCTACGACCGTGATGAACGCCGTCCTGCCCGTATCACGGGCGATGTCTAACAAATCGGCCAGTTCTTCGGGGCTTAATTTTTTCTTTTGTTTCAGGATATCTTCTATGTCCATTGGAAATGACCTTTCATTGTGCTGGAGGTGTTCTTTATATTAGGCCATACTCGGCGAGGAGAAAGGCTCTTCGCCGAGCAGCAAGATTTCACTAAAAGCCGTCGGGAATTTGAAAATGATCGTCGTCCATCGGGGCATTGATCTCGACGGATTCGATCCGCCCTTTCATGATTCCGTTTCGCGAGCCGTATGTAAAACCGTGGGGAAAGCGGATCCCGCCGATTTCCTTATAGTCGCTGAATACCCGCTCGGGATGACGAGCTTCTCCGTACAGGGTGAGATGAGCGACTGCCTTGTGGAGAAGATAGGTCTTTGCATCCACATAATAAACCATTTCCGCGCCCAACGGCAGCTTTACACTCAGCTTATAAAATTTTTTTACATCGACGGTTTCCATGCCCAGGTACTCCGATGGATAATCGAAGAATGCAGGAAAATAAAAGCCAATCTCGACTTCACCATCTTTCCATTCTTCCGCATCCACCAATTCAGGCGCTGAGTTGCCGTCTGTTCCTTTTGTCCAGCAGAGGCGTTTGCCGTCAAACACAATCTTGGATTGGGGATTATAACTCAGATTCGGGCGTTTTATTTCAATGAAAAGCGCGTGATTCCCATGATCGGGATACACTGCTCCAATCCGCAAGGTTTTTATATTCTCTATGTTGTCCTGCCCTCCCATGGCATCAGCGCATCGGGCGATCAACTTTTCCGCGGTCATGGTTTTTTCCTGACAGGCGAGAAGAGCAAGAACGGTGATGACAGCAAGACAAT
>JBDRSZ010000198.1:0-2524 GCA_043824415.1 bacterium
CATAGGCAGCAGCGATCCAACCAAAATGGATGTTCAGGAAGAACGAACCCAGCAATCCCGATCCCATCAAAACGACAGAACCCACGCCGGCCGCTGCCGCAGGAAGTCTCCCTGAAGCCAAGGGCCTCTGGGACTTCAACGGATGAATTTTATCCTGTCCCAAATCCTTCAAATCGTTCACCAAATACTCGGCTCCGCTCAGAACACAGAATAAGAGAAAACCGAACACGGACTTCAACAAAAGAGGCGTCTCGAAAACGCTCTTCGAAAACAGCAGCCCCGCGAACAGGAGCAAATTTTTCGTCCATTGTTTGGGTCTGAGAGACTCGATGAACGCTGCGATCATTCAATACCCTTTTAATAAAAACGGAAAATTCAAAATGTAAACAGCAAAATCACAAATAAAAATGCAAAATTTTTTTTCTTGCCTTTTTGAATTTTAATCTGTCATTTTTCATTTTGATATTTAATTTTTGCATTATTCATTGTTTTCCGATATTCTATTATAAAATCCAAACCGAATCCTAAAATCAAGGTCGATTACACCAGCGCCTTATGCCCCTTCTTTTTTTTGTGCTTCCCATCGCCGTAGTAATAATAGTGATAATAATAATAGTAAGATCCATACATTTGGTTGACATTCACGCCGTTCAGGAGAATGCCGAAAATCTTGGCGTTCACGTTCTCCAAAAGAACCCGGCTCCTGTCGAGAGCATCCTTCCCGGATTGACCCGATTTCACGACCAGAACAACGCCGTCCAACTTGGTGGCGAGGACAGCGGCATCCGTGACCGCAATGACGGGAGGGCTGTCGAAGAGAAGCACGTCATATCGGTTCGAAGCTTCTTGAATGAGGCGCTCCATCGCTTGCGAGGCCAGCATCTCGGAGGGATTGGGCGGAAGCGTTCCCGACGTGAGTATGCTGAGATTGTCGATCTTCGTCAGCTTGATGGCCTCTTCTAAAGCCGCTTTTCCGATGAGCACATTCGTCAATCCTGCCGTCCGAGACTGTCCGAAAATACCGTGGAGCACGGGCCGTCTCAGATCCGTGTCCACGAGCAACGTGCTCGCTCCCATCTGGGAAAACGCGATAGCCAGATTGGCCACGGAAGTCGATTTCCCCTCTCCGGGACCGGGACTCGTGACCAACACGGTCTTGATAGGTCGATCCACCTTCGTGTACTGGATGTTCGTCCGGAGTGTTCTGTACGCTTCCGAGATGGGCGACTTGGGCGCGAAATGCGTGATGAGCCGGGATTCGATCAGCGAAATCTCCCCATTCGGATCCTGCTTGTTCCTGTTCGTCCGTTCAGGTGTGATGAACGGGATTGAGCCCAGCACAGTGAAACCCAGCCTCTCCACGTCCTCCATCGATTTAAGAGACGTGTCCATGTATTCCCTCAGAAAAGTCAGCCCGATTCCCAAGCCCAGTCCGACCATGATCCCCAACAACAGGTTCATCTTTTTCTTCGGACTGATCGGGTACTTGGGCGGCATGGCGCGATCCACGATCCGAACCAGCCCGATCTGACCCGCCTCTGCAATCCGATTCTCCTGGTACTTCGTGCTGAGCATCATGAAGATGTTGCTGTTCACCGTCTGAGCCCTCTGCAGCCGGGCCAGCCTGAGGCTCTTCTCCGGGAGCGTATCCAAATCCCTCTGATACTGCTGAACGATTTTCCCAAGTGCCTCCGTCTTCGACTTGAGCGATTTGTTCTCAGTTTCGTATTCAAAGATATTCGTCAGAATCGTCCCCGTTACCGTCATGGGATCGATGCCCGCAGCCCCGCTTTCCACCAACTTTCGTTTCTCCTCGACGATCTTAGCTTGTATTCCTTTTAGTCTTTGCTCTTGACTTCTTATCTGCGTATTATAGTATGTAAGCCCCTCATCCTTGATCTGCTGCTCGAACGCTGCTATGTCGCCTATTAGTACTGCAACCTGTTTCTCCAATTCCATTATGACGGAATTGGATATTCCCGATTCCAGCACCGCCTTTTCACTCTGGCTCAACTGTTCCTTTAAATGGGCCAGCCGTTTCTCGTTGGCATCAAAATCCGTCCTGGCCTCCTCATACAGCGTCTCAAACGCTGCCAATTTTTGCACGAGCTGTTCTGTTTCCGTGTCGAGCACGGCGACTTTTTCTTTTTCCATATAGTTTTTAAGTGCTTCCTCGGAAGTTGTGAGCTCTTGCTGTCTGGCATTCAGCTGATCCTCTAAAAACTTTCGAACCTCACCCACTTCGCCCCGGCTGTCACTGATGTCCAAATCCCGATACGACTCCATCCACGTATTGGCCACAAAACTGGCCTCGGTCGAACTGTACGACCGAATCTTCAGCTCGATCATGTCCGTATCCCGTTTGGGAGCGACCATCACACCCACCCGAAAACCCTCGACAATTTGGTTGAATATATCTTTCGGTGAAGCAGCCTTTTGTTTCTCTCCTCCTCCTTTTTTAAAAAGAGAAGAAAGTAAACCTTTGACGGTCGCCATAACGGAAAACCGTTTCTCTTCCGGCCCA
>JBDRSZ010000199.1:0-8438 GCA_043824415.1 bacterium
CTTGGACGTCGGCGGTGGCGCTTCCCGATGCGAGCATGGCGGTCATATCCTTGTATGACGCGATTTTCTGACGCCTCGGCTCGACTTCCCAGAGTTCGCCCTTGATGCCGTCCCAGACTTGGCTCCCCGGAAAACGAACCATCTCCGTTCCCGGCAGACCATATAGCTTTAATTGATCGTAGATGTACTGTGATTCGTAGAATGTGCCGGCGTATTCCTCTGCGAGGCGGTTTTTGTTGTATCCGCCCGTCTCCATGATCGTATTCCATGCGGTTTCACCGGATGCTTCGCCGATGATTTCGTCCATCTGTTCCTTGGGCAAGAAGGTCCAATACAGCCAGGGCATGTACTGGGCGGCTGCCGTTCCTCCCAAAATGAAGGTACCCATAAGCAGAACGATGATTTTGCGGTTTGCCATTTTCCGTCTCCTTTCGAGTTTACAGTATTCGTTTATGATATAACACCCTGACGATCAGAAAATTTCGTTCTCTCCTTGTCTTTTTTTAATACTTCCATCGGGAAGTGTCTTCTCCTTTCGGAGCGTGTCCAGAAATGTGCTCTTCGAAGAGCTTAAGCAGCTCCGCTCCTCTGGGCATCCAGCAGTGCCCTCCCCCATCTCCATATTCGACCACGCCGTCGTAGTAGGGATCTTTTGTGTTTTCGAGGAATTTTTCCAACAGGACAACGCCCAGGTTGAGATACGCGTTGTCCATGTCCCCGACGTAGAGATTGAGCTTGCCGACGAGCTTCGGGCCGAGCCAGGACCAGTTCGACCTGAGATACAGACTGAGGTCGTACTGTTTCCAATGTTCGGCAACGTCGTGGTCGATCTCCCCGGTGTGCCAATTCCAGAGGGGCTTGGGATAACCGTCCTCACCGACGGGCGTGTAGAGCGCTTCCCAGATGGCCCATTGCTCGCCCGACCGGTTCTTGTCCCCGATGACGTTCTCGTAGTGCAATCTCATCTTCATGGTGTAAATCACATCGCCGTCCGTGGATCGTGTTTCGGGGATGTCAAGTTTCAACCATTCATGCACCCTGTAATACATGTTCTCGTCTTTGTAGATGTTCTGGAGCTGGAACCTTCGAAAGTCGACGGGGTCGGGGCATCCGGTCCAGGTTCCGCCGAAGTAATCGGGATGGAATACCTGGAGGGCCAGGGATTCCCATCCGCCCGTCGAACCGCCCGATAGGACGCGGGCGTACGGCTTTCTTATGATCCGGAATGTTTCCTCGATTTTAGGGATGAGTTCTTCCATGATGGCGTCCCCGTACGGGCCGACGTTTGGCGTGTTCACGGCGTACGAATCGTCGTAGTACGGGCAGGGATGCTGGAAGGTCACGGCGATCATCCGGGGGCAGGAGTCGGATGTCCAGTATTCATAAAAATTGTTTTGCGGTCTCCTGCGCTGAGAGGATTCATCGGAGTTCGTTTCTCGGAATCCGTGCGGCGCTCCGAGTGAAAAATGGCCCTGGATGTAGTTCACGGGATAGGATACATCCGGATGGTCGTCGTATCCTTTTGGGAGGAGGACGGTGGCCCCCAAGTAGATAGGCTGGCCCCAGAATGCCGTCAGGATTTTACTCTGGAATTTTATGCGTTTGACCCATTTCGTGTCGGGCGGAATCTTGACGGCAGGGATGACATTTTTACAGACGAGGCGGATGGTCTGGGGTTCGGACGGATCGATCCGGACTTTTTCCACATCGCTGTAGAGGTTGCCCGGGGAGCGGTTCCACCGCTGGCCTTCCCATTGGTCATTGTGGAGCCAGATCGTGTGGCCGTCGGAGCGCTTGAACTCAGTGTAGATGTTGATGAACCCTTGAACATAGTACTCGCCCGGAGGGATTTCGCGGATGGATTCGATAGGATACCCGAAGACGCTGTCGTCGATGACGGCTCCCTCATTCGGTTTCAGATCGGTGACGTTCTTCCCCCAGATGGGCACGCCCGTGTACCCGGTCTGGAAGCGAGGCTCTCTATCTTGTTTCCTCGAAATGATGGCGTACACGCGGCCTGTGACAGGCTGGTTGTGTGCGTTTGCGGAGAAGGATACTTCGAATGTGAATCGGGTTTTTTCTTGGGCATTCAGACAGCCCGTGCTGGTGATAAGGAGTATAGCTGTAAAAAAGAGAGATGGGAATCTGATTAATCGAACATGAATTCTGTGACTGTTCATGTTTTCTCCTTTCGAAAATGAGCGACGATTTTTTACCATTAATATTTCCAGAGATTCGTATTCTCGTCCTGCGGCGCGTTCTTGGAGATGTGTTCCGCCATCCGATTCAGGAGATCCTCACCCCGAGGCCCCCAGCAGTGGGGCTGGCCGTCACCGTATTGGATTTCTCCGGCGTAGTAGGGGTCGGTCGTTTTTTTAAGGAAGTCCTCGAGCAGTTTCACAGCCGTGTTCAGGTAGAATGTATCCATGTCGCCCGTGTAGATGTGGAGCTTGCCGATGAGCTTGGGGCCGAGCCAGGACCAGTTTTTCTGAAGATAATGGCTGAGGTCGTAATGCTCCCTCCAGTATTCCGCGACTTCGGGATCGATCTCGCCCGTTCGCTTGTCGAAGAGCGGCTTGACGTAACCGTCGTCACCCAAGGGCCCGAATGCGGCTTCGAAGATGTCGATCTGGTCTCCGGAGCGGTTTTTCGTGCCGAGGACGAGCTCCATGAGGTTTCGCTGCTCGTAGGTGAAGGTCACGATTCCGTCCGTCCTGCGGTCGCTGGGCGTGGGAACTTTGATCCAGCCGAATTCTTTGTAGTAGGCGTTTTTATCCTCGTAGATGTTCACGCATTGGAAGTACCGGAAATCGACGGGGTCGGGGCAGAGAGAGAAGGTTCCGCCGAAAAAATCGGGCTGGAAGATTTGGAGCATGAGGGAGATCCATCCGCCGGTGGATCCGCCGGAGAGGATGCGAGCGTATGGTTTTCGGATAATCCGGAACGTTTCCTCGATTTTCGGGATAAGCTCCTGCATGATGGCGTCCTGGTACGGCCCGACGTTGGGGGAATTCACCGCGTAAGAATCGTCGTAGTAGGGGCATGGATGCTGGAACGTGACGGCGATCATTCGCGGGCATGCGTCGGACGTCCAGAGGCGGTAGAATTCGTATCCGCTCCTCCTGTAGGGATTCTGGCCGCCTGGGTCGCGGTCGGAAAATCCGTAGGGCGCTCCAAGTGAAAAATGGTCCTGGATGTAGTTCACCGGATAGCGGATGTCAGGATGCGTGTCGTATCCTTCGGGCAGGAGGATCGTCGCTCCTAAGTAGATGGGTCGACCCCAGAATTCGGTCAGGATTTTACTCCGGAATTTGATTCGCTTGACCCACTTCGTGTCCGGCGGAATCTCGACGGGGGGGATAACGTTCTTGCAGACGAGCGTGATGGTCTGGGGCTTTGATGGATCGATTTCCACTTTCTGCACGTCGCTGTAGAGGTTACCCGGTGAACGGTTCCACTGCTGGCCTTCCCACCGGTCGTTGTGGAGCCAGATTGTGTGGCCGTCGGAGCGTTTGAATTGGGTGTAGATGTTGACGAATCCCTGCGCATAGTACATTCCCGGAGGGATGTCGTTTATGCTTTCGACGGGGAAACCGAAGACGTTCTCATCGATGACGACGGCCTTTTCCGGATTTAAAGAATGGATGTCTTCGCCCCACATGAGGACGTTGTTGGGTATCCGCTGGAATCGGGGCTCGCCGCGCTCGCTTTGAGTAAGGAGGAGATACACACGGCCTGTGACAGGGTCGGTGTGCGCTTCTTTGGAGAATGAAATTTCAAATTTCAGTTCAGGTTTGTTCTGAGCGACCGCGCTGCTTGGCTCTGCATAGAGATACGCGATCACGATGAGAACAATCATGACGATCCAAGACGGTCTGAAAATTCTTATCGTTTTCAACATTCTCCTCCTTGGCAGGTTGTACATGGTTTGACTTCGATCAAAATGCAATTTGTTTGATGAAATTTTTTAACTGGACTTTGTCAAATTTTCGAAATGGATATATTGAAATTAAGATGGAGCAAGCCACTTTCTTTAGAAGAAAGTGGCGCAAAGAATCCACCTTTTTGTAGGCCTTGTTTTCTTCTTTCGAGCACATAGGCAAGAAGAGGGAAAATCCACTACCCATCTCCCTCTTCGCAAGTCCACCTTCGGCGGACTCATGCCCACCCCTTATGTGATAGGCTCACCTCTCATAAACCATCGGCTGACAAAAAGGCGTAGCCCCTCCTCTCCAAATCGCAAGCGATTTTTATAAAATTCGCCAAAGTTCAATTTTTAAATTATGTCGTTGATACTTAATAATCCCACCATGCTGTTTCGACATCCAAAGGCGCGTTCGTTGCGATGTGCATGGCGAAGAATTTCAGGCGTTCTCCGGGCGTGAACGGACCCGACCAGCAGTGGGGTTTTCTGGGTGCATACCAGAAGAATCCTTTGTCGTGCGGGTTTTCTGTTTTTTTGAAGAAATCCTGGAGCAGGTGCACCGCGTTGTTCAGATAGAACGTATCCATGTCTCCCGTGAAAATGTGGATTTTACCCACAAGCTTTGGTCCGAGCGTTGACCAGTTTTTCTCCAGATAGTATCTCAGGTCGTAGTTTTCCTTCCAGTACTGGGCCACGGTCGGGTTGATTTCGCCCGTCACTTTATCGTACAGCGGCTTGAAATAACCGTCCTCGCCGACGGGTCCGTATACGGCAGACCAGATGTCGAACTGCTCTCCAGACCTGCCTTTCGTTCCTCTGACCAGCTCGTAATCATTTTTCTGCTTGGCCGTTATCTGGATGGAACCGTCCGTGCTCCGTACGCTGATTGTCGGGACCCTGATCCATCCGTTCTCTTTATAGTAAGCGTTCTTGTCCTCGTAGATGTTGATGCCTTCGACGTCGTGGAAGTCCACGGGATCGGGACAGTAGGCGAAGGCTCCTCCGAAGAAATCGGGATGAAAAATCTGGAGGGCCAGGGCTTCCCAGCCTCCAGTAGAGCCGCCTTCGAGGATGCGGGCGTAGGATTCATGAATCACCCGGAAACGGGATTCGATCTCCGGGATGAGTTCTTTCAGGATGGCGTCGCCGTAGGGACCGCAATTGGCCGAGTTGACGGCGTAGGAGTCGTCGAAATAGGGGCAGGGATGCTGGAACGTGACGAGGATCATCCGCGGAAAGCGGTCGGAGATCCAGGTTTGATAGAATTCGTATCCACTGCTTCCCCGACGGTCGTTCTCGTCGGGGGGTTCTGTTGTGAATCCGTAGGGCGGCCTGATGGAGAAGTGTCCCTGTATGTAATCGACGGGGTAGAAAATATCCGGACGGTCGTCGTAGCCTTTGGGGAGGAGAACCGTCGCTCCGAGGTAGATGGGCCGGCCCCAGAATGCCGTCAGTATCTTGCTCTCAAATTTAATGCGCTTCACCCATTTCGTGTCCGGCGGGATTTTGACGGGGGGGATGACATTTTTCGCTTCGAGTTTTATGGAATATCCTTTTTGAGAATTGAGAGGAATACTCTGCACGTCGCTGTAGAGGTTGCCCGGGGAGCGGTTGAATTGCTGGCCCTCCCACTGGTCGTCGTGGAACCAGACGACGTGACCGTCAGCTCTGCGGAATTCCGTGTAGATGCTGACGAATCCCTGGACGAAATAATCCCCAGGCGGGATGTCCTTCAGGCATTCGACGGGCGATCCGAGCGTGGACTCATCGATGACAGCTACCTGACCGGGTTTCATGTTTTCGATGTCCACCCCGAAGAAGGGTGTCCCGCTTCTGCCGATCTGGAGTCTGGGTTCACGGTTGTTCGTCCGGGAAATCATGACGTATGCCCTGCCCATGATGGGTTTTTCGTGGGCTGATTTCGGGAAGGAGATTTCGAAGCGGAGGCTTTTCTCCTCGGGCTTCTGCGCTCGGGAGGGTGTGAATGAGATGAAAAGCGTGATGATCAATATCGTTTGCAATGGTCGGATCGTTTGGGATTTCATCGGTTCTGCTCCTGTCGTTTCGTCCACCAGGGTGTTTTTTCATCTTTGGGTGCATTTTTGATGATGTGATTCGCGATGAATTGGATGCGTTCGAGGGGCGTGAACGGGCCTGTCCAGCAGTGGATTTTTCTGGGAGCGTACATGAAAAATCCCGGAACATGAGGATCGCGCGTCCGCGCGAGGAACTCTTGAAATCTGTGGACAGGGTTGTTGAGATAGTAGGTGTCCATGTCGCCCGTGAAGATGTAGAGCTTGCCTGCGATCTTGGGACCGACCGCGGCCCAGTTCTTTTCCAGGTACACTTTCAGGTCGTAGTGGTCTTTCCAGTACTGAACGACCTGGGGGTCGATTTTGCCCGTGACCTTGTCGATGAGCAGCTGGGTGTAGCCGTCCTCTCCGACGGGACCCCAGACGGCCTGCCATATGTCCCACTGTTCGCCGGATCGGCCTTTGGTGCCCAGGACATGCTCATACTGTTGAATCTGCTGGGAAGTGAGGATGAGAGATCCGTCGGCCCTCCGGCTGTCGGGGATGGGCACTTCCCTCCAGCCCACTTTTCTGTGGAACGCATTCTTGTCTTCGTAAACGTGCACGCCCTCGACGTCGCTGAATTCGATGGGGTCCGGACAGTAGGCGAAGGCTCCTCCGAAAAAATCGGGATGGAAAATCTGGAGAGCGAGCGCTTCCCATCCGCCGGTGGAACCGCCTTCGAGTATGCGGGCCCAGGGCTCGCGGATGATCCGGAAGCGGGATTCGATTTCGGGGATGAGTTCCGACATGATGGCATCGCCGTAGGGTCCGCAGTTGGCGGAGTTGACTGCGTAGGAGTCGTCGAAATACGGGCAAGGATGCTGGAACGTGACGGTGATCATCCGGGGACACGCGTCGGAAATCCAGGTTTTATAGAATTCGTATCCGCTGTGTCCGCGGCGGTCATTCTCCCCGGGATCGTCCGTGCGGAAGCCGTTGGGGGCGTTCAATGAGAAATGGCCTTGCTGATAATTCACAGGATAGAATGTCTTCCTGTCTTTATTGTAATCTTTGGGGAGGAGAATGGTGGCTCCGATGTAGATGGGCTGGCCCCAGAATTCGGACAATATTTTACTCTGAAACTTGATGCGTTTCACCCATTCGGTGTCTGGGGGGATCTGGATGGGCGGGATGACGTTCCCGCATACGAGGCGGATGGATTGAGCGGATGCCGTGTCGATCCGGACCTTCTTCACGTCGCTGTAGAGGTTGCCCGGAGAACGGTTCCACTGCTGGCCTTCCCACTGGTCGTTGTGTAGCCAGATCGTATGTCCGTCCGAGCGCTTGAATTCCGTGTAGATGTTGATGAAAGCCTGGACGAAGTATTCGTCGGGAGGAATCTCTCGGATGCTATTGAGGGGGAAGCCGAGGACGTCGTCATCGATGACAGCGGTCTCGCCCGGGCTGAGACTTTGGATGTCTTTTCCGAAGAAAGGCGAGCTGCGGGATCTTCTCGTCTGGAACCGGGGCTCCGGATCGTTCTCCTTCGAGACGACAATGAACACTCTGCCAGTGATGGATTCGGGATGGATGGAGCTTGGGAACGAGACCTCGAATCTCAATTCGGAGTCGGATTGGGCATTTAGTTCATACACGGTGGACATGAAAGTCAAAATGAAGATGGTCAGGATTAATAATGTCCACGATGTCAAACAGCGACTTTTTGGTTTCAATTTGGGGTTCCTTTCAGTTAAGTCAACAAGAAGGTAACCTTCTTAGAGAAGGTTACCTTCTCTTCTTATTTGTATTTCCATTTTATGGGGAGTTCATCTGGGGGTGTATTCTTCGTTATGTGCTCTTCGAACAGTCGGATCAACTCGGCACCGCGCGGACCCCAGCAGTGCGGCTGCCTGTCTCCGTACTTCACGATTCCTGCGTAGTAGGGTTCCTTGGTCTTTTCCAAGAATTCCTCGAGCAGGATGACGGCGTCGTTCAGGTAGAAACTGTCCATGCTGCCCGTGTAGATGTGGAGCTTGCCGACGAGCTTGGGTCCGAGCCGGGACCAGTTGGTTTCGAGGACATGGCGCAGGTCGTATTTCTTCCACTGTTCGGACACCTCACGGTCGATCTCTCCAGTCTTTTTATTCCATATAGGCTTCGGATAACCGTCCTCGCCGATGGGACTGTAAACGGCCTCCCAGATGTCCCACTGACCGCCGCCGCGGCTTTTGTCTCCGACGACGAACTCGTACAAGTTTTCATCCTTCATCATAAACCGGATGTTCCCGTCCGGCGTGCGGCAGGCCGGACGTTCTACTTTCATCCAATCGAGCTGCTTGTAGTAGGCGTTTCGATCTTCGTAGATGTTGACGATCTGGTAGTACCGAAAATCGACGGGGTCGGGGCAGAGGGACCACGTACCGCCGAAGAAATCGGGGTGGAAGACCTGGAGAGCGAGGGAGAATGCCGTGAACACCGAATGGACACACCTCTGCGCA
>JBDRSZ010000200.1:0-5880 GCA_043824415.1 bacterium
TTAAGTTTAATAGCGGGACGTGTTGAAAGGAAGAATGCGACTGGCGGACAAAGTTTGAGAAGTTTGAGGTTAGTGAGACGCTAGTTGATTAAAGAAGTCTGGCTAAAGTCGGTGGTGAGGTTTAGGTTTTGTTGTTTACCACCATCAGGAAGGAGGAGAATCCATGCCTTTTTGGACGGTCTTCTGGGTGATTGTTCCGCCGGTCGTCTTGTTGATACTGGCAGTCGTTTTCTACGTCGTTACAGGAAAGGAAGAGGAGGCGTAAATGAATCCCACGCTGGTAGGATTTATCATCTATCTGATTGTCGTTTTAGCGGTTGGCTTGTTGACGTTCAGACTGAATCGCACGCTGGCGGATTTCGTCATTGCCGGAAGGAGGTTGGGTCCCTGGGTGGTGGCCTTCAGTGAACGTGCGTCGGGAGAGAGCGCCTGGCTCCTTATCGGACTACCGGGCTTGGCACTCGTATCTGGGTACAACGCCATCTGGCCTGCTGTCGGTTGTACGACCGGAATTCTGTTCTCGTGGATGTTTATCTCCAGGCGGCTGAGGTCTAACAGTGAGCTTCTGGGCGCGATCACCATTCCGGATTTTTTCGAAGCGCACTATGCCGACAACTCCCGTCTCCTACGTGTATCGGCGACTCTTATCATCGTATTTTTCTTTACATTTTATGTGGCGGCCCAGTTTTTGGCCGCAGGCAAGGTGCTGAATGTGACGTTCCACATTACGCCTTTCTGGGGGATGATTATCGGAGCCTGCATTATTCTTTTCTATACGATGATGGGCGGTTTTTTTGCCGTTGCCTGGACCGACTTTTTTCAGGGCTCCGTGATGGTGTTTACCCTTGTCCTTCTTCCGATAGTCGGAATTGTCATGCTGGGCGGATTTGGTGGCTTTACACAGAAGATTGCTTCCATTAACCCGGGATTGCTCACCGTGGGGGGCGGAAATCATGGCTGGGACATGATGAAAACGATTCTTGGGGGACTTGCCATCGGTTTGGGATACATGGGCCAGCCTCACTTGGTCTCACGATTTATGGCCATCAAGAAAACGGATTCCCTGAGGCAGGGGACGCTCATCGCTATAGTGTGGGCGATATTAGCTTACTGGGGAGCTGTGTTCATCGGTCTCGTCGGTTTGGGACTGTATGGCATGGAGACGATTGCGGACCAGGAACAGATCATGCCGTTTATGGCGACCAGTCTCTTGCCCGCCTGGCTGGCCGGCATCGCCATTTCGGGCGCCATCGCGGCCATGATGTCCACAGCGGATTCGCAGCTTCTTGTCACGACCGCTGCGATCTCTGAGGATATATACCATCAAATGATCCGCAAGGATGCTCCCCAGGAACGCCTCGTACGGCTGAGCCGTTTGGCTGCCGTCGTTGTCGGAGTCGTCGCATTCATTTTAGCCATCACTGCTGAGGCCTTGGTTTACGATCTCGTGCTCTATGCGTGGGCCGGCTTGGGAGCGTGCTTTGGTCCGGGGCTTCTATTAACTCTCTGGTGGAAACGGACTACGAAGCAGGGTGTTTGGGCGGGTATGGTTGTAGGCATGGTAACCATCGTCATTTGGTACAACGTCTCTATGCTGCATGAGATGCTCTATGAGTTGATTCCGGGATTTTTCTTGGCGTTGTTTGCGGTCTGGGGGGTCAGTCTGGCAACGGGGAAGAAAGAGTGAAAATTTAATATCCGAATACAGAAACATCATTCTATTCGGCATGGGGTATTTGGAAGGGATTATATTGAAAAAATATGAAAGACTGAATTCCCCTTTCTGTCATTCCTGCCCCGCACCAAGTGCGGGATAAACTCCAGCAGGAATCCAGGGGTGGGGGTGAAGCTGGATTCCCGCTCAAAACATCGCGGGAATGACAAGAATTGAGGAACGTTATTCCTAAGTAAAATCAATGTAATTTTGATCATGAAGACTTATTACGTGTATATTCTCGCCAGCAAAAGAAACGGAACATTGTATATCGGAGTTACGAGCGATTTGATCAGAAGGGTATGCGAACACAAGAATGATTTGATTGAGGGATTCACGAAGAAATATCAAATTCATCAGCTCGTTTATTATGAACAAACGAATGATGTTTGTGAATCGATTACCCGAGAAAAACAGATGAAGAAATGGAAGCGGAGTTGGAAGATAGAACTCATCGAGGAGCATAATCCGGAGTGGAAAGATTTATACGATGATATTTGTTAATAAAAAGACTGGATTCCCGCCTGCGCGGGAATGACATGGATAGATCATCTTTTTATGTCTGATACCCAACTCACATCCCAACAAAAAGAGGCGGTCGAGCATGGGGAGGGACCGCTTCTAATCGTGGCTGGAGCCGGGACCGGGAAGACGCTCGTCATCACTCACCGGATCGCACACATCGTCGGTTCCAAGATGGCGAGGCCCGAGGAGATATTGGCTGTGACGTTCACGGAGAAAGCGGCTTCGGAGATGGCCGAGCGTGTGGATGTGCTCCTGCCGTACGGATTCGCCAACGTGCAGATCTCGACGTTCCATGCTTTCGGCGACCGAATCCTGCGGGAATTCGGTTTGGAGATGGGACTCAATCCCAATTTTCAGGTGCTCTCTCAGGCGGAGCAGGTTATCTTTTTCCGCGAATATCTGTTTGAATTCCCTCTCAAGCATTACCGTCCCCTGAGCGACCCAACGTGCTTCATCCAGGCGATGCTGCGCGTCATTTCGCGGGCGAAGGACGAGGATGTGTCACCGGAGGAATACAGGCGTTACGTCGATCGACTCCGTGAACGAGAGAAAGCTTCTTCCGACGCAGAGCTGTTGGAGGAGATCGAAAAACAGGGGGAAATCGCTCAAACATACGCGATGTATCAGGAGCTTTTGGCAAAAGAGGGAAAGTCGGATTTCGGCGATCAGGTCAGCCTGGTTTTAAAGCTTTTCCGGGAACACCCCTTGATTCTACAGCAGGTTCAGGAACGATATCGATTCATCCTCGTGGATGAATTCCAGGACACGAATTACGCTCAGTATCAGATCGTTAAGCTCTTGGCAGGCGAGAAGGCGAACATTACCGTGGTCGGGGACGACGATCAGTCGATCTACAAGTTTCGAGGAGCAGCCATCTCCAACATTCTGAATTTTATGGACGATTACCCGCAGTCAAAGCAGGTCGTCCTGACGGAGAATTTCCGATCTTCTCAGAACATTTTGGACACGGCTTATCGTCTCATCAAGAACAACAACCCGGACCGTCTGGAGGTAAAGAATCGGATCGACAAACGGCTCGTTACGAGGAGGGACGGCGGGCATCCTGTCGAACATCTCTATTGCGATACCCTGACGACGGAGTCGGATCGCGTTGCCCAGACGATTCTGGAGCTGGTGGAGAGTAAAAAGGCAGCGTTCGGTGATATTGCGATTTTGGTGCGGGCCAACAACGATGCGGACCCCTTCCTTCGGGCGCTCAACATGAAGGAGATCCCCTGGCGGTTCACGGGGAACCGCGGCCTGTACGCCAGGCCCGAAGTGCGACTTCTTATGGGATTTCTCAGGGCCGTTGTGGATTTTGAGGATTCTTTGAGTCTTTACCAACTCGCTTCGTCGGAGATCTACGAACTCTCGATGGAAGCCCTCCACCGGTGCGTGAATGAAGCGCATCGGCAGAAACGGTCTCTTTACTCAGTCTTCAAGAGCCTCGACGACAACGAAGCGCCAGAGGGTCTCTCGTCCGAAAGCCGGGTGACGATCCGAAAAATCGTTGACGATCTCCAGGAATACTTAGAATTGTCGAGAGACAATGAGACGGGCGTCGTCCTCTACCGATTTCTGACGGGATCGGGGTATTTAAAACGGCTGACGGGCAGGAGGAATCCCGATGATGAAATCAAGGTGCAGAACATCGCCCGATTTTTTGATGTCATCTGGTCGTTTTCGCAGGCGGCGCGTGAAGATCGAGTACTTCATTTTGTGCGGTACCTCGATCTGTTGATCGAAGCGGGGGATGATCCCGGAACGGCTGAGGCCGATTCGGACGAAGATGCCGTGCATGTGATGACCGTGCACAAGGCCAAGGGTCTGGAATGGCCGGTGGTCTTCATGGTCGGTCTGGTACATCTACGTTTTCCGCATACCCGGCGCAGGGATCCCATCGAGCTGCCGGAAGGACTGATTAAGGAAGTCCTCCCTGAGGGGGATTTTCATCTTCAGGAGGAACGCCGACTCTTCTACGTGGGGATGACGCGGGCCAGGGACCGCCTCATTCTTTCGAGCGCCCAGGATTACGGCGGCGTCCGAAAACGGAAGGTCAGTCCGTTCGTACTGGAAGCACTCGACCGGCCCAAAACAGAGGAAGTCAATGTCAAGGCGCGGCCGGAGGAGAGGATCCAACGATTCGCGCCTCCTCCGGAAGGCCTGACGCGAAGTCTGGCCCCGATTCCCGATGACGAGATTCTGACGCTTTCGCATTTCCACGTGGACGACTATCTGACGTGTCCTCTCAAATATAAGTACATCCATGTGCTGCGGGTTCCGATCCTGCCACACCATACAGTCATCTATGGAAAGGCTCTCCACGCGGCCGTGGAACTTTACCATCGGAAGAAGATGAATGGTTCTGAAGTGCGTCTGGAGGATTTGTTAGATGCGTACGAAAGGGCATGGCGAAATATCGGGTTTATTTCGCGCGAGCATGAGGAGAGGCGATTAAGCGCGGGCAGGGAAGCCCTGCGTCAGTTCTTTGAGAGGGAGGAGGCATCGGCCATCGTCCCGAAGATGATCGAAGAGAAGTTCAGCTTCGTCTTGGGAAGGAACCGCATCGCAGGACGGTGGGATCGGGTGGACGAGCGCGACGGAAAAGTCGTCGTTGTCGATTTTAAATCTTCGGAAGTGTACCGGCAGGAGGCGGCGGACCGGAGGGCGAACGAGAGCCTCCAGCTTGCCATTTATGCGATGGCCTACGCTCGGATGTTTGAAAAGCCGGCGGATATCGTCGAGCTTCATTTTTTGGAATCCGGAATCGTCGGGAAGGCGACGGTGACGGAGAAGATGCTGACTAAAACCGAAGAAAAGATTGAGGAGGCGGCTGCAGGAATACGGCATAGGGACTATACCTCCAAACCGAACTATCAGGCATGCAAGTACTGCGCGTACCGGGATGTGTGCCCGGATGCCGTTCCCATGTGAGGAGGGCGGATGACGAATCGGAAATATAATGATGAGGCTATGCAGTGGCTCAGGGAGCGATGGACAGCGGATATGATCAATCACATCGTAGTCGCTCTGAACGAGGGAAGGACTATTGATTCGGTGCTGGAGGATCTGCCCCAGGATGAGATGCTGCCGCATCATCCGAACCGCATGGATCTTCGGGGAATCGATTTTTCACATCAGAACCTAAGAGGTCCCTGGGAGTTCGATGGAGATCGGAGGCAGCGCTGCGGAGTGGTATTGAAGAAAGCGGATCTGACGGGAGCCAACCTGTCATGGGTTATTCTTCCAAAGGCCGATTTAAGAGAAGCCCTGTTCATTGACGCGGATTTAAAGGATGCCGAGCTGATCTACTCGAATTTATCGAAAGCGGACCTGACGGGCGCGGACATGAGGGGAGCCTGGCTTTTAGATACGAAATTCATCGGAGCCAAGATCGGGGAGGAACAGCTCAAGTCACGAAGGAATTTAGGGCAGCTGGATTTCGATTATTATGCGTATGAGATTTGAATTTCTCCGTTGGATGATGTAAAGATTTAACCGCAGAGGACGCAGAGAATACAAAGAAAAATACGAAAAATTTTTAAAATCAAGTGGCTCCGTTGCGGAGAAATTCATATCATGTCGGAAGGATGTTTGTATTATACTCAACACAAAGTGGTTTTCGGATTTTTATCGGAGAC
>JBDRSZ010000201.1:0-2433 GCA_043824415.1 bacterium
CGCGTCCAATAATTGCTTCTTTTTTCGCATGCAGAGTTCATATCATATTTTTTCAGCGTTCAACAGGCCGTTTACCCACGTAAGACAGGCACTTGCGGCGTAATCGGCATTGATTTTACCCACTCGATTGGGAGAAGACCCTCTAAATGATCTGAGCGGGATTACGCAAACCTTATGTAAACAAGCGGATTGGACGGACAATGGAGCGAAAACTATTATACAGATCGCTCAAAATTACGGAACTTTCATGCTCCGCAATGCATTAGCGGTCGCTATTGTGTTGGGCAGGGAGGATGGCAAAATGGGTTTCTGAAATCAGTGCATGTAAGGCATATTTCTCCGAAGGTTCGCCTCCACATTGATCACATCAAACCTCTAAGCCAGGGCGGAACGAACGACAAAAGCAACCTAAGGGTGGTGTGTTCGGCCTGTAATCAGGGCAGGTCGAATATTCAGATCCCCTCCGAAACCGTCTTGAACGTCCTCGCCCGCATCAGGAGATTATCCAAAACCTCCCAACGGGAAATCTATGAGAAGTTAAAGAAGAAATTCGAATCGGAATGAAAAGAATTGTATAGGGAAAGTCGTGGACCGTCGGGGGGCTTCAGTCCTCTTTCATGACCTCCCAATGTCCGCCTTTGTCCGGACCGACGCGCTTGAGGATTCCTATTCCCTTGAGCCGGGCAATCTGGCGCTCGACAGCGCGCGACGTTAATCCCAATCCTTCTGCAATATGGCGGGCGCTGACCGTCCTGTCCGCCTTGATGGCCTCGATAATTTTCTCCGAACTTTTCTCCGAACTTTTCTCCGAACTTTTCTGGCGAGCGCCTCCGTTCTTATCGGAGACGGCCAGCGCAGCCTGTTTCCGTGCAAATCTGGCGATAAAAAGCGTCCCGACCTCCTCAAACTCGGTATTGGGTTCACGCTCCAGGATCATCCGGACGCCGCGGCCCCACTTCTCGATCAGGTGGACGCGGTGAAACAGGTCGGCCAGCAGTTCATTGCGCCGCGCGGAGACCATTTTGTTCCTGATCGCGTCGATCGTCAGCCCGCCGTAGAGCAGACCCGGGCTCCTGATCTCCATCCGATCCTTGAAAATGGCGATATTGACCGAATCGTATTCACGGTAATCCCGGTGGCAAAAGGCGTTGATAATCGCTTCGCGGAAAGCTTCCCGATCGATCTCGGGAACGTCCACCCGCCGCAGTCCTTCGAGCCGCATGCCGATGTTGATGTGCTCCAGGACGTATTTTTCAGCCTGTTGGATCAGGGTAAACACATCGTGGGTAAAGTCCTTCATGTCCAAGGTCACCGTGGTGTCGGCAGCGCCGAAGACCGCACAGCGCAACTTCGCGTTGGGAATAAACTTCTCCGGTTTTCGGGCGAAGCAGAGGATAGCCGCGTTGAGCAGTTTGCCTTCTTGGATCAGCTTTAGCTTGTCCAGGGAATTCGGAATGTTATCATACTTGAGACCGCTGGCCTTCAAAAAGTTCTTCAGTTTGGAAGCGCTGATGTCGTCATAGGTCGCTTGGTCGCAGGGCTCCATATCCCAGCGGAGGCGGTTGCGATTTTTTTGCAGGATCAGATTCTCCAGTTCCCTGGCACTCAGCTGCCGATCTTCGTCACCGATTCGGATATAGGCCCTACCATAGGCAAAGTAAGGGGCGTCTTTGCCCTCTGCCAGGACCCGGATGCACGCTTTCCCATCGATCACGACCTTCTCGATTGCCGGGTAGATTTTGGGTTCAACATGATCGGAAATCGCCCTGGATATTTCCCGCAGGCTCTTCTCCGATACGCTTTGCCCCACCACAGTGCCGTCGTTCCCGATCCCTAACCAGAGCTCTGCCCGGCGGCCTTTGTTCAGCATGGCCCCGAGAGAAATAACACCCTCTTTTAGCTCGGAGGTCGATTTCTTCAGTTCGACATTTTCGGATTCGGAAAATCGCATCGGTTTGTCCTCACAACGAGACTACAACTCTCCGCGCCGTCGCCTAACTTCGGTCAGAATTTCGTCTTCGCTCAACAGTTTCATGCCGGATGCGATGGCGCGATTGCGCAATGACATCAATTTCATACCCAAAGCGGTGCGCGGGGTAAATCCGTCTTTGCGTCGTACGATTATTTTCCTATTCACGGCAGTCTTTTTCTTCTTCACGGAATTATCGTTCCTCCCAGAACGAGAGTTCCTTTTTTATTTTTCACGCGTGCGCCTCGTCCCAGTTTTTCCCCGCGGCTATCTCCACCCGGAGGGGCACGCGGAGTTTCAGTACTTCCTCCATCTCCTCCCGGACGAGGCTCATCACCGCCTCTCTCTCGGCCACCGGCGCCTCGAAGACCAGTTCGTCGTGGACCTGCATGATCATCACGGCCGCAAGGCCCTCCTCGGCGAGACGCCGGAAGATCCGGACCATCGCCACCTTGATGAGGTCC
>JBDRSZ010000202.1:0-2142 GCA_043824415.1 bacterium
ACAAACTCCTCGTTATTGTGTCTCAGATTATTCCTTTTAATTCTCTTCATTTTAATCCAATGGTTTTTCTTATCTGTGCTGTTCAGTGTTGATCCGTGGTGAATCACTCCTCAATCGTCAACAGCTCAAGGGGATTCAACAACGCGCTGTAACTCTCCTCCAGCCGTTCACGGTAAGATTCCAGAGAAGACGTCAGAGTCCTCGGCAGTCCATCCTGCCAAGGAAGTCGATCCCGATCCTCTTCCAATGCCTGGATTTCCGTTTCGAGTGCCCTCCGCCAGGAACGGTTCGTTCGCATCGGAGAGCCATCTTTCATTTCATCGAGCTGACGGCGTAATATATGCAAGAACATCCTTCGGGCACTCTGAACGATTCGATACCGACGCTCTTCGCGGACATCATCACTGTAGCGACGCCTTTTGCCATCATCGTCATCGTATCGTCGACCTCTCCATTCTCGATTATCCCCCGCCAGATTGAATCGAGGACCATCCTCCGGATTTTTGCCCAGCCAGGAATAATAGGCCACAACGTAGAGGTAGTAATACTCGCCTATGCCCATGCCCTCATCCAAGAGCGCTTCATTCCGGTCTGAATAGTATTCGATGATTTCCGGTACGGCTCCCACACCCCGTCTGACGATACCCAGTATTCGCCTGATCGATCTATCCTCATCCTCAATACGATCGACGTCTTTGCCGATTTTCTCCAGTCGAGATTCGAGTCCCTCCTGTTTTTCCTTCAGGCTCTCCCGAATAGCCAGGAACACTTCAATCCGCTCGGGCGGAATACGACCGTCAAGCTCGGGGACGTAATCCTCGACAAGTCCATACGATTCCTCCAATCGCTCCTTCGATGCTTCGATCTGCCTGACATCGTCTACCGTATTCTTGATCAAGAAATACCCTGCGGCGACCACAAGGACGGCTAAAAGAATCACCGAACCGCAGCCGATGCCGCAGCCCATCAGCCATTTCGACGACTTGCCGGACATAAGCACCTCCATACAATCGAGAATGGATATAGATGATAAAAAAATTCATGATAGAAAGACATTTATCAGATTGTGTCAATGTATTATTTACGGAGCTTGAGCCTCTTTGTTCCTTAATCCACTCTCCAATACCCTATCTTTTATTCCGGAAGGCTTTCAAAAACCTGCCGCATATTCTGACGATATGTATCGAAAGCCTTTCCTCCCTTCGCCGTCAAGCGAAGGAGTGTTCGAGGTATCTTGTGTACAAACTCTTTTTTGACCTTTACATAGCCGGCCTCTTCCAACTTACCCAAATGCGAAGAGAGGTTCCCCCTCGTCAGACCTGTCTGGTTCATCAGGAAGATGAAGTCGGCGCTCTCAACAACGTACAAATAAGCCAGAATCAAAAGACGCGCAGGTTCGTGGATGACCCGGTCGATGTCCGACAAGGGCTGCAGGCTTTCGCTGTCGAATTCATGCTTTTTCATCAGCACCCCCCCGGGCTGGTGGATGACTGCGCATGAATCGCATGAACAGGAGGATTCCTGTGACAATCATAATGCCGCTCGTCATGCCGAACACGATGGGAAATCCGTGATGGGATGCGCCGGCCTTCCGATACAGGATTTCGCCGACCGGGATGGCCAGGCCGTTCAGCAGGCCGTAAGCATAAAAACGTTGAACGTCGAGATAGTAACCGCCCATACCGAAATTCAGGAAAACGATGGTCGTGAATACTCCAGGGAATATCCAATGCACGGGTCTTATATTTGTGATAAAGATCACAACCCCCACAATGAATCCAATCATCATTATGATAAATAAAATGATATTCATACGCTTCATCTTGGTTTTTCGTTCTGTGCTTGCTTTAAAGAATCCAATGCGTGGCAGGATAATGCGTTTTTTGGCCATCCACAACAGGACCATCACAATCAAGTAAACGGGTAAGAAGATGAACGAACTCCAGAAATCGCCCAGGCCGAGACCGTTAAGCAGGGGCGCGACGGCAAACTGCAGGAAGATGAGGCCGATAAAGATGTCCCACAGACCGTCTTCGAATGTCGAACGAAAAGCCTTTTTTTCGAGGGCTTTCAGATCCAGTGTTTGAGTCATGGCATTTCCTTTCTCGTAGACTTATCTGTTTTTCATATTTGTCTGTGGTA
>JBDRSZ010000203.1:0-8256 GCA_043824415.1 bacterium
CCAGAGCGATGAATTTCCCATCATCATCGAATCTTCAAAAGCGCCGGTCATGAAATATCCCATCAGCAATTATATCAAGACGCTGTCGCCCGTATTTCGCTGGGAACAGGTGCAGGAGCAGATGCAGGGCGTGCCCTATTATCTTCTCATCATGACGGATCAAGAAATCGTCATTCTCGAGGATGAAGAGACTGGAGATTACTCGATCGAGGGGGCGAATCCCATCTGGGCGGTGCTTGTGCCTGCGGCGTTGACGGAGGACGGCATTCTCGCATTCGAGAACGCGATTCCATACGGGACTACGGATCCGAGCGGCACATTCAGTTTCGATCCCCCTGCACTTTTGGCCGGGGGGGATTACTGGTGGATCGTGCTCAACTGTTACGGACCGCATCCGGAAATGGCTTCCACAGTGCAGTCGGGCGTGGGGCATTTTCGCATCGATCTTCCTCCGTCGGATTTGAATCCGCCGGAACTCGTCTCACCCGCTCCTGGTGCCACGCTTTCAGGAGAGACGATTCTTTTCCGCTGGAACGCTGTTCCGAATGCGGTCGCCTATCAATTCAAGCCGTATAAAATAGAAATAGAGGAAGGAGTGGAGGTCGTCAGACCCATCTGGCAGACGAAGATCACGACGACGAACACAGTCTTCGAATACGATGCAGCGCATTTGTTGGTGAAGGGGAATTATAAGTGGGGAGTTGCCGCCATTTCGGAGCAGGGACTTGAAATTCCGAGCGGCAGACGGGCATTTCAGTATGAGGCCCCTTCGACCACGCTTCACATCCAAACGTGGGACAGTCGAGGAACGCCTACCGAAAATGATGACCCGATATTGCCGAGAGTCACTGTGAGTTACGACGCCATCGTGGGTGTGGATATGGGACTTCCTCTCTCGACAGATAAACAGGGAGAACGTCTGAATCTCACGTTTGCTCCTGGGACCTACGTGTTTTCAGCGATGAAGGAGGGGTTCGCTCCGTTCAAGGATACCCTCGACCTCACGGAAGGGCAGATCGTCACGGCGCATTTTCGATTGTCGCCTGAACTCTCGATACTTACGGGCAGGGTTCAGGATGATAGAGGGAGTCCGGTCTCGGCTGCGAAGATTACGGTTAGGCATACCCTTCATCCGTCCATCGTCAGGAGTGGAACGTCGTCTCAGAGTGGAAGTTTTGGCATGACTGTCATTCCGGGACCGTGGAGTGTTTCTGCTTCGAAATCGGGGTATCGAACGAGCGCTGAGGTCTCGATCTCAGTCAAGTCGGGAGAAGAGAAAGCAATCGCTTCTCCTTTCATTCTGAATAAGAATAAAAACCGGGTGACCGGCAGCATCGTCAACCGGAACGGCCAGGCGATTGTCGGAGCATCTGTTGAGGTTTTCAGGACCGGAGACCGTCAGGCGATTCTCACGGATGCCGACGGACGATACAGTTTTTTCGTGGATAACGGAAGCTGGTCCATCCGCGCGAGCAAGAACGGGTTCGCACCTGCGAGCCGGTCCGTGTCCGTATCGTCCGGACAAACACTGGAAGTGACTCCCCCTCTCGAACTCCTGCCCGCTTCGTCGCTCGTCATTGGCACTGTGAGCGATGGTCTCAAAGCAATCGCCAACGCAGCCGTCGCAGCAGTCCCTGTTTCGGGTTCAGCTGTGACAACGGTGTCAGACGGGTACGGAAAGTTTACTCTATCTCTTAATCCTGGATATTATACGCTTCGTGCTGAAAAGGTGGGCTACAGTTCTAAAGATGCAGTGACGCTTTCATTGAATGCGGGAGAGACGGCATCGGGTGTGATTCTTTATTTGAAGACGAATTCTGGAAAGATATCCGGCTCGGTGACGACCGACGGTATCGTTCCCTTGGCTGGAACTCGAATCGATTTGGACGGAAAAAACACCCTGACGGACGACGGCGGACGGTTCAGCGTGGAGGTCATCCCAGGAACGTTTCGCGTTGCGGCTTCGAAAACAGGTTTTATAAGCAGTGATCCGATTCAGGTGACCGTAGCTCCCGGTCAGAGTGTGAATGGAGTGAATTTTGTCCTGATTCCGAATGCGAGCGTGATATACGGACGGGTTGTTTTCGGAGGAGGTGTTGCGGGCGCTGTTGTTCGAGCGCATAATGGGATGGTTTCAGAAACACTCTCGGATGAGAACGGGTATTATGTCTTAAATGTAGATGCGGGGACGTATGCGCTGTTTGCGGTCAAATCCGGTTTCATCTCGGATACACTGAACCTTGTTGTCGGACAGGCTCAGGTATTGGAGGGGAATAATATCGCCTTAACGGAGAACATCGCAACCCTCCGAGGCGCTGTCACAGAAGCGTCGAACGGGGTACCTCTAATGGGCGTCCGTGTTGAAGTCCCCTCGACCGGCATTTCAACGAATTCGAAGCCCGACGGGAGCTACACGCTCAGAGTCATTCCATCAGGTATAGGTTACAGTGTACGGGCTTCCAAAGAGGGATACATGACGAGCATGCTTCCGACAGGCACTCTTACTGCCGGGAGTTCTGTGACGATCGATTTTTCTCTAAGCGTATTCTCGACACGATTGTCGGGTACGATTGTTGACGAGCTTGTCCAGCCGGTCGACTTGGCAACTGTGTTTGCCGTAGCGAATATGGATACAATCGAGACGACTTCTCAATCGGATGGAAGCTACCGTTTGAATCTTCCGTCCGCGGGCGGGACGTTCACGATTTCGGTGAAGAAAACAGGGTACGTCCATCCTGAGGGTCCCGTCTCTATTTATTTCCCAGGGGGCGAGAAAACGACCCGCAATTTTACATTGCAAAGATATTTTGCACTGTTGAGAGGAAGGATCTTTAGCATCGTTAATGATGCATTCATTGCCGATGCGAAACTCACGTTGACCGAAGGTTCCAAGACTGTAGGGTCGACACGCTCGAACGATGATGCGGGCCGTTATGATTTTTTGGATACGGCGGGAGACCCATTCTTGTCTGAAGGAACGTACAATTTTCTTGTACAGAAATCGGGTTATTCGGACACGCTCGTAGTGGGATTGCATGTATCCGGAGGAACGACGACAACCTTGGATATCGGCTTGCGTCCGTTTACCGGCGTCATCGCAGGAATAGTCACGGATGGTTCGGTATCCGTTTCAGGAGCCACGATTGTGGCCGATCATCAGGGATCGGATAGACGGTATTCTCAGGTCACGGATGCAGACGGGTTATTCCGTTTTGATCCCATCCCGACAGGGTCCTACCGGTTGCGTGTCAATCGATCTGGATATACGTTCGGAGATGACACGACAGTCACCACGCCGAAGTCGGATCTTTATCTCGTCGTATCGATAAACAAAGGCCGTTTTTATGGGGCGATCACGGATTCGGAAACAGACCAGGGAATCGGATCTGCGACTGTGATCGCCAAGGATGGACAGGGAAACGAGGTGCGAGTGTATTCGCGGAGCGATGGTTCGTACGATACGGAAGACGTGCGCCTGATGCCGTCTACGTATTCTTACAGCCTAACGATTTCACGGGGCGGCTATAACTCTGTCTCAAGGGAAAGTGTGTCTTCGACGAAAGGGGATACGACGAGTTTTCAACTTCAGCGCATCTGGGGTTCGATCGCGGGGAAGGTGAAGCTGCCGGATGCTTTGGGCGGCGCACCGATTGTGGGTGTCGTTGTGAGGGTTCGGGCAGGGAATGTCTCTTATTCGGATACGACAGATACGCAGGGAAATTATACTATTTTAAAACTTCCGACGGATTACTACTACGTATCCGTCGAGAAAGCAGGGTACATCAGCAACGCAGTTTGGGTGGGCGCGCCACATGTTTCGCTGTACAGCGGCGGCCAAAGAATCGGGATCGATTTTGTGTTGGAGAAAGTCGCACTGACGACTCTGTCGATCACGGGTCCGCTGACCGTGTTGAACCTTGGGACGGCGGCCTATTCTTACGCCGGGAAAACGGCGGACGGCCGGCAGGTTCCCATCATCCCGGCATGGTCCGTGGATCATTGGGAAGCCGTGGATTCAGTGTCGTTAGGAGGCGTCCTCTATACGAAGAAGGATTTTATCGGTCCATTGTGGATTATCCTGACGGATGCTCATTCCGGAGCGAGCGATTCGCTGCGGGTGCATGTCGTGGCCAGTGTGAGTCCGACGAGCGGTGAGACGGTGTTGCAGGATTATCAGGGAGCGTTGTTCCATCTTCCTGCCCACAGCGTGAACACGCCGATTTCATTCGGCCTTCAGTATCCCGACATTCCGGATATGAAGAGGCTGATGACGAAGTACAGGGTGGCGGGACGCGTGTATGCATTCCAACCCGCTTATTACTCTTTCCTTGATCAAATGACATTGACGTTGCCCGTACCTGAATCTGTGTCAACTGCTACGGCAGCGGGTCAATGGGACCGTTCACGGCTGACGTGGGAAATCGTCGAGGGCTCTGAGGTCAACGGCGGAATTCGGGTCGAAACGGACTTGCTTGCTCAGTGGGCGGTCATGGCTTCCTCGCAGCCTTTAGGGATTCGGAATTTTGAGGCGAAGCCCAATCCATTCTCGCCCTATTTGAGGGAGCTTAAGATTTCATTCGTTCCGACTTCACAGAGTTCGACGAACCTGTTCGTCTCGTTGAAAATTTATAATATGGTCGGGGATCTTGTCCGCACGCTCGTGGAGGATAAAGCGATGGCGAAGGATACGCCCGTGGAAGATCTTATCTGGAATGGGAAAACCGATTCGGGGTCGATGGCGTTGAACGGCCGATACCTGATACACATCGAAGTCAGGGACGGCAGCGGCGTGGAAAGACTGTTGAAATCCATCGTGATGATAAAATAATTTCGAATTTGGAAGTGAATGATTCACCACAGAACATCACGGAACAGCACAGATAAAAAACATAGGCAAAGATAAAAGAGAAATAAGATTAGGGATGAAGACGCGTTTGCTAAAATTGCGATCTGATCGAAGCACCCGAACGAAGGGATATATTTTTGTGCTCTGCCTATTGGCGTCGATAAAGGGCATGAGTCAGATTCCGTCCGCTTTCGTGGACATCGGATACGGGGCTCGGCCCATGGGCATGGGGGGAGCTTACGTGGCATTGGCAAGCGATGCATACGGTGTGTTGTGGAATCCGGCCTGTCTTCCGTATGTTCGGGGATGGCAGGTCAGCACGATGTATGCCAAGCAGTTTCAAATCGTCCCGTATTATCTTTTTACGGCAGCGAAGAGTACGAACGGCCATGCCGGCATGGGAGCGGCTGTGCTGTCTTCGGGAGACGATGTGTTGCGGGAAACGACAGGCCTCGTTTCGTACGGAATGCGGATGGGAGCACTGGGTCCAGCTTTTGAGGACCTTGCCATCGGCCTCACACTGAAAATACGGATGGCTTCGTTCGGCAACAATACGGACGGCGGGGAGGGTCAGATACAGGGAAGCGCGTCGGGGTACGGGCTCGACCTCGGCTTGCGATGGAAGTTCGCGCCCAAATGGACGTTGGGCATGCTCCTGCGGGATGCGATCAACAAGGTCAATTACAACAACGAAACGCGCGGTGACAAGTACGGTGAATCCGTTCCGACGACACTTATTTTTGGGACGGCATTCTTGGCCCATTCCAATCTTGTGTTTGTCTTGGACTGGGACAAAGCGCTCTACCGCGATATGAAGGACAAAGTGCTGGCCGGCGCCGAACTGCGGCTTTTCAAGATGATTTTTATCCGCGGGGGATGGTCTCAGACCATCGATACGGACCCCAATCGAAAATGGGACTGGGGACTCGGCCTTCAGTATTTCACGGCGAAATTCGGCGTCCGGTTTGATTTCGCTTATCAGCTGCACTACTTGGCAACGACGCCGAGGATATCCACTTCTTTTTGGTTTTAACAGATGATGAAGTTTGGCAAAAAGATTTGGTTTGGACTGATGCTTATCGCATCTTTTTGCGGGGCGCAGGATGATTCGGTTCGTCCGTTGACGGACTTGATGGTGAGCCGCCTCCGCGCACGATTTACACTGTGCGGTTCGCTCGTAGGTATGGGGTCGACGGCGGGGCCTGTCGGAGAGAGCGTGGTTTGGAGACGGAGTGACGCCAGCAGCCTGAGCTGGAATCCGGCTGCATTGGGTTTCTTAGAGCAGAGGAGCATCGTGACCGATTGGGTGCCGGGAATCGTTCAGGATATCTCCAAATTCTACGATGTAAGAGGCAAGATTAAAACGGCGATGGATGATGCCGTCGAAGAATACGGCACGGATCAGAGCGAGGTCGTGTATCCTACGGTGACGCCCCAGGTCGGTTTCCAGTCGAGCATCGCAGGATTCGGACTGGCTGTTCCGTTCCGCTGGGCAGGTATGAAGTTCGGCATCGGATTCGGGTATTCGACACCCCTCCTGTTGGACCTTGATCTGATGGGAACCGGTATCGAGGCGGGGCTCGACATCGAACAGGTAATTCAGGGTGAGATGAAACGCATCCGTATGCGTACGCGGGTCGATCTGAGCAGCACACTCAATGTGAGGATGAATCAACTCCTCATCGGCGGTGGTTGTGAATTGGGGCGCGGATTTGCGTTGGGTATTTCTGCGAACCGCATTCGGATGACGGCGCTGTGCAGTGCGTTTGCCAGCATCGATGGGATCATCGAGATGTCGGGAGTCGAGTATGCTTTCAACGATCCGTACGACCCGCGCATCGATTTCGATGCCGGGGAGCTGAATGATCTGAATCAGTCGTTCTATGCGGATTTTTCTGGGGCTGGATGGGGATATAAAATCGGCGTTGTCCAGAGGATTTCGGATGGATTTCAGTTGGGCATGACGATGACGATGCCGCCCAAGATTGCATTGACGGGTGCGGATTTCGCTGTGACGACGAAGATTCCTTTCATCAATTTGGAGGGTGGAGATAACGGCGATGGCGTGGAGGACTTGATCGATCCAGCGGAAATCGATCTGGCGAAGCTGACGCTGACGGAGAGGGATGTGAAGCAGAATCAACTCTGGCCGATATTGAATCTGCCCAAATCTTATAATTTCGGCCTTCTCTTTGGGCGAAACATCTTCAGCCTGACGCTCCGGTATACGCTGTACAACAGCGATTTTTCGTTCAGCCTTCTCGAAGATGAAATTCGCGGATTGAAACTGAAGTACGGAGTGGGCTTGGGATTGGATTTCACGTATTTTTTCATGGGCTTGTCGGCCACTTTTATAGAAGAGATCGTGCCGGAGGGAGAAGAGGGATTATTGCCTGATTCGATGAAGAACCTTCCGCTACCCAAGGTGAATCTTGGGGTTCGCATCCCCACATTCTCTGGATTGTGGATCGACGGACTCGTCGGCATAGAGCCCACTCCGCTCGTCCGGTTGTCTTTTCGGTATCATTTCTGATTAACGGAGCGGTTCGGTAAATGGTCGTTTCAAGATGCATACGAAGGTTACACCAACTCAGATATTGTCTGATGATTGGATTCGTGCTGTCGCTTTTTGCACATTCGGAGGCCCAGAATATCATTCGGAGGATGAACGCCTACATTCTAATCGATACGGATGCCGGCATCGGGAAAATTGGAGATGACGTTCGAATACGACGCGCGTCCAGCGAAGGGGCGGTAACAGTCGGTACGGCGAGACTTGTGAGATTCCAAGCTGGAAAAGCAGCGGCGAGAATCATCGAAGAGGCGAGATCGTATGTGATCGGTATCGGAGATTTTGTCGAATCGGCCAAAATCGAAGAGGCTTCGAAAGCCGCAGATAATGTCCAAACTGATGATAAGGCGATGTACGTCATTTTTAGAGTGGTGTCTGGTTACGTGCTCATCGATGGGGATACTGGTTTTGGAAGGATAAATGATGTGGTTCAAGTCAGGCGGCGATCGGAAGGAGGAGTCATGGATGTGGGTTCTGTTCGGTTGGTCAAGGCTAAGAACGGAATGATGGCCGCAAAGATCGTGGATGAAGCGCCTTCGTCGAAAATCCGAGTTGGAGATTTTATCGTTCATCGGATGACGGAGGTTGACATCGATACTTATTTTTTCGAAGGATTCCGAAGGAATTGATCTCGTTCTAAAATGACCTTTACTTGTCACGATTTACAGTCTGATAGGTTTTTTTTACTTGACAATAAAATAATAATTGTCTATATTTTTTTTGGTAATTAATCTGATTAATTCACAAACCACAGATGGACACAGAGTAAGACACGGAAATTAAAAAACATAATTAAATCGGATTATAATTGTGTTTCAGATTGTTTCTTGTAAATTCT
>JBDRSZ010000204.1:0-7681 GCA_043824415.1 bacterium
CGATCATTCGGACCGAGCTGTCCGATGGCGGAAGAGTAGTTCCCTAAGAAAATGAGGATATTTTCTTTTAGATACTCGATGGCTTTCTTTTCTTCTTCGATGATTTTATTGGAATCGGCTTGGAGAATTTCATCGACAGGATCGATATCCGATTCCAACCGTTCGCGAACCTTGGCTTCTTCAGCCGATACGGCTTCCTCGATTTCCTTTTGCTTGTCATTCAACTTTTGACGAAGCTCTTCGTGTTGTGTGCGTACCTCACGGGCCTGTTCCTGAGCTTGATTGAACTTTCTGGCGATGGTAAAGTAGAGATCGCGATGAGTAGGCGCTTCTTGACTCGCATGGAAGACGACACCAAAATCGGGCAGATAGACGGCTTTTGTACGTCCGCTGAAATAGGAGGGAGATGGTTTTCCGCTGAGAAGCCTGTTCAAAACTCCTTCCATGATTCGAAGGTCTCTGTTCAAGCGTTGCTCGTCCATGGATGTTTGCTGGCCGATACTGTTTGTTATGAGTGCCAGCCAAACGAGTGCCATGATCGCATGCAATCTGTTTCTTATTTTTTTACACATTTTCAATCTCCTCTTTCAATGAATAGAACATCTTCGTTATTTCTTTTCAAGTTGATAACTCGTTAAACGGAAAAGCTCGTTCAGAGCATTGCTGGTTTGATCGAATTTCCCCTCCGTCGTCCGATGCAGACCTTCCATGCCTCGTCCGATCATCGTCAAGTCTTGTCGTCTTTTTTCCTCTATGGTGCGGGCGAATTCGGTGAGCGCCAACACCGATTCTCTTCTCTGACGGTATTCGCTCTCTTCGATCATTTTTGTGACGAGCTGGAGAGTTTCAGATTGCATCCGACTGAGCGTCTCGATGATTTTTTCTTCCTGTACAGGCTTGCTTTTTTGTGGAATCAAACTGAAAGACAGGTTCCACTTGCCGTCGGTATAACCGGCTCGGAAGTTCATAGCGCTGAGGACGAGGAAAGAGAGAACGATAACGGCAGGAACACCGAATGCCAGCCTGCGTCCCCAACTGAGTCGGGAAATCTTCTCCTTGAAAGCTTTCCATCTGGAAGTGGCGTCTTTAACGAAAACGAAATTCATACGGGGAGATACGTCCTCCCATTTCTCGAGGAGTTTCGATGTGCCCTGAAGCTCCTCATAGGCCTCCTCACAAGACCGGCATGTTTTCAAATGCGCCCGTATTCGTTTTGCTTCTTCCGGCTCCAGTTCTCCATAGAGAAGCGCAACAAGTTCCGATGACATGTTCTCACATTTCATTGAGCAACACCTCCTTGCTGTATTTGGACTCTTCGAGTGTCTTCCTGAGAGCCCGCAAGCCGTAATACAATCGTGATTTGGTTGTATTGATCGGCTGTTTTAGAATATCGGAAATCTCCGTGAATTTTAATCCTTGATACTGCTTCATGATGATGATGACTCTCTGTTCTTCTGGAATGGACATCAATGCCTGTTTTAAAATTTCTTTCAACTGCTGATGGTTACAGAATTCCTCGGGTGTTTTTCCATTCTGGTCCGACATCTGTGAGATCATGTTTGAAGCGTTATCGTCCGTCATATAATTTTCAAAATACAAAAGATGATTCCTGTTTTTCTTCTTGAATTCATCGCGGCACAGATTGAGAGCGATACGATAAATCCATGGAGAGAATTTATCCGGCTCACGAAGTGTTTTTAACTGTTTGAACATTCGAATGAACGTGGTCTGACAGATATCTTTCGCGGTGTCTTCATTGCCCACGGTTCGAAGGATGAAATTGAAAATGGGTTTCTCCCATCGCCAGACCAGTGTGTTGAATGCCCCGATGTCTCCCTTCAGGAATCGCTCTATGAGTGCTGCGTCCGTCATTCAGTCGACTTCCTTTTCGTTAATGCCTACTACCTATAAGACGACCGAATGTAGCAAAAGTTTGTATGATAATCAATATTGGGAAAAAAATGCCAAATTGTGTGATGAATGGGAAAAAAATGCAGATTGTGAGAGATCTATCGTTCGAAGATGAGCCTGATGAATGCAGGTACAATTTTTGCTCATGGATTGAATGGATTTTATTTTATCGTATCGTAAATCTCGGAATGATTGTCGGTTTTTGATTGTGGTGGAGGATATCATGATTGGCTACTTAGCGGGTGCATTTCTTTTAGGCGGATTCTTTGGCATGCTCGGGATGGCGATCGTCGCTTCAGGGCCGAAGAACACTCTGCTCAGAGATCTTCGCATTTTGACGAATCGCATCGTCTTTCTGGAAAGAGAGGACCCGAGGAAACGGTATCAACCAGTGAAAGACCCGCGTCAGAAAGTACATGCACTTGTCAATTGAGTTGATTTCTCTACAATTTTATTGATCAACAACGTCTTTTGGATAGGAGGTAAAATCCCGACCCTGACGTATGGCAGGATCGGAATTTTTTTACGGAGACCGAATCCGATTACACGATTTCCACTGCAGACAGAATTTTAGCTTGACCCCCACCATAAAAAATCTTACATTTCCAAGAGTGGTCTGAAGATCATTTCCAACGACGCTATAGAGTGCGAAGGGAAGAATTGAGTCCTCCCATGGATAAATACAAGCTGATATTCCAAAATTCACTCGATGCCCAGATGATCGTTGACGGGGAAAGCGGCAGAATTCTGCAGGCAAACTGCGCCGTTAAAATAATCCTTGGATATGAGCCCAAGGATCTCATCGGGAAGGAATTTACTGTACTCATCCCGCCTATGTCCGAATCGTCCCTGAAAACGGCCATCGAGGAGATGAAGATTTTCGGAGCTGTATTCGTACAGAAACTGCTCCGTGCCGACGGGTCGTCGGATTATGTGGACATGACGTTAACGATGATCCAATGGGGACGAAGTAACGCAATACTGGTCACGTTGCGCGACATCACAGAACGCATGCAGGCGGAAGAAGAACGTGAGAAGCTCATCCAGGAGCTGCAGGAAGCCAGCGTTAAGATTAAAACACTGAGGGGTCTGCTTCCCATTTGCGCTTCCTGTAAAAAAATTCGGGATGACAAAGGATACTGGCAGCAACTGGAAGCCTACATTCAGAGCCATTCCGAAGCGGAATTCAGCCACGGAATCTGCCCCGACTGTGTAAAAAAACCGTACCCTGAATTTTATCGAGAGAATGAAATAAATTAGGTTGCATCCATGGACCCTATCACTATCTTCTTCATCGCCGTCGGGCTGGCCATGGACGCATTCGCTGTCTCGGTCGCCAGCGGTTTTGCCATACGGCCATTCCGATTCCGCCACGCATTCCGGATCGCCCTGTTCTTCGGCGCTTTTCAGGCCATCATGCCCCTCCTCGGATGGGCATTGGGATCTCGCGTGAAAGAACACATCCAGAAAATCGACCACTGGGCGGCCTTCGGACTCCTATTCCTGATCGGAATGAGGATGATCTATGAATCCATGAAGATGGAATCCAATCCCAAAAGAATCGATCTGCTACACCTTCCCGTTTTATTTTTACTGTCTGTAGCCACGAGCATCGACGCATTTGCCGTCGGAATCACTCTGGCGCTACTTAAAACCACAATCATCACTCCCAGATTTATTATCGGATCTGTCACATTTATCCTGTCGCTCATCGGCGTCATCATCGGCGACCGATTCGGACACTTCTTTGAAAGAAAAATCGAAATCGCGGGAGGGTGCATCCTCATGGGTATCGGAGTAAAAATTTTAGTTGAACATTTGACATGAAGAATATACATTAGAATCCATGGAATGTATACTCAACACAAAGTGGTTTTCGGATTTTTATCGGAAACCTCACCTAAATCCTCTCCTTGAAAAAAGGAGAGGACCACATTGTGAAATCCGAAAACCACTTTGGTTCGACTATAATACCGTTTAAGATAAATAAGGAGCAGCCATCCATGTCACAAAAAACATCCAGACGTGAATTTATAAAGCAGACCGCTCTCGCCGGTCTGTCTGTGGGTTTCATAGGATCGCAGTTTATCGTCGGGTGCACTCGTCGCGAGTTCGACCTGCTCATCACGGGCGGCACGGTCTACGATGGAATGGGGGGAGATCCCTTCATCGCGGACGTGGGGATCAAAGGAGATCGAATCATAGCCATGGGCAATCTTAAGGGCCGGACGGCGCCTCGACTCATCGATGCCGCAGGACTGGCAGTATCGCCCGGTTTCATCGATGCCCACTGCCACACGGACATCAGCCTTCTTGTCAACCCGAAGGCCGAAAGCATCATACGCCAGGGAATCACGACCGAAGTCTCCGGCCAGTGCGGAAGCTCGCCATTTCCAGGCGGAGGTCCCGACTGGGAAAAGACCAAGAAAAACATCGAAGAGGAATACGAAATCTCCATCGACTGGACAAATGCGGACGGGTTTCTCAGGCGAATCGAGACAAACCGGACAGCCGTCAACTATGTCTCTTTCGTCGGCAACGGAACGATTCGAAGCGTCGTCATGGGATTGGAAGACAAGGAGCCCACGCGGGAAGAATTGGAGCTGATGAAACGCGAAGTCCGCATGGCGATGGAACAGGGAGCCTTCGGTTTATCCACCGGACTCGAATACACGCCGAGCAGCTTCGCCAAGACAGAGGAACTCATCGAGCTCTCCAAAGTCGTCTCCCGGTTGAACGGCGTCTACGCCACGCACATGCGCAGCGAAGACCTCAAACTTGAGGAAGCTGTCGACGAGGCGATCCGCATCGCCAAAGAAGCGGACGTCGATCTCCAGATCTCTCACCTCAAAGCCAACCAGAAACGCAATTGGCACAAGCTGCCCAGTGTATTGGAGCGCATCGCGAGGGCCGGCAGGGAGGGCGTACGCGTCCACGCCGACCGCTACACGTACACAGCCTGGGCGACCTCGCTTTCCATCATGTTCCCCATGTGGGCCAAGGAAGGAGACAGCGATGCTTTCGTAGGCCGCCTGAAGGACGATGCCCAGTGGAAAAAGATGAAACCGTTTGTTGAAGACAGAGTGAATGCCCTGGGTTCATGGGAAAGTGTTCTCATCACGAACCTCAAATCGGAGGAGAAGAAGTCGATGCAGGGCAAGACCGTGGCCCGTCTGTCCGACGAGGCGGGGAAAGATCCGACCTCGTTTGCGCGCCAGCTCCTTATCGAGGAAGAGGGCGGCGTGAGCATCTGCGGTTTCGGTATGAGCGATGAAAATACGGAAAAGGTCCTTGCCTTCCCCCTGACGATGGTGGGTACAGACGGAGACGCCGTCGCGCCGTACGGTCTCCTTAGCAAGGGGAACCCGCACCCGAGGCATTACGGAACCTTCCCGCGCTACCTGGGGTATTACGTCCGCGAGAAAAAGATTCTCCCGCTCCAGGAAGCCGTCCGTCGAATCACCTCCATGCCGGCGGACAAATTCAGGATACCCGACCGCGGTGTGATCGTCGAAGGAAATTACGCCGACGTCGTCCTCTTCAACCCGGAAACAGTCATTGATAAAGCCACGTTCACGAATCCCCATCAATACCCTGAGGGCATCGACTGCGTCATCGTTAACGGTAAAGTTGTCATTGAAAAGGGACAGCATACGGGCGAACTGCCGGGTCAAGTTTTACGAAAAACCTGACAGAGACGACGCCGGAAAAGACCTCTGCCCCGGAATCTATTATTGCCGATTGGAGTCCGACGGTCGAGTCCTCATTCGAAAAATGATAAAAAACAAATAACCTAAGACAGAAGCAATATGATAAGAAATCCTGAAAAAGTAAGACGATTCGAAAACGAGTTGATAAAAAATCAGAAGGCGGATGTTGAAAAGAATTTTAAGCTGGCAGAGGCCATGTACGAAGAAGCAGTTGAACTGGGCATATTCCCATTGAAAGATCCGCTAGAAGGAATCGAGGTCGACATACGAATCGCCAAGGTGGTGAACAGTGTTTAAAAAGCTCTTAGCATCCATCGCCACAGAACTTGAAAAACAAAAAATACCCTACATGGTGATCGGCGGCCAGGCAGTTCTCGTCTACGGCGAACCCAGGTTGACCAGAGACATTGATATCACACTCGGATTGGAACCCGAATATTTTCAAAAAATCCATACCATTGTCAAAAAACTCAGTCTCTCTGTATTGGTAGATGATCTTGAGCCATTTATCCAAAAAACGGCGGTTTTTCCTGCCATGGACGATAGATCGGGCATTCGGATCGACTTTATTTTTTCTTTTTCGGAGTACGAGAAACAGGCTCTTTACAGGGTGAATACAATCCTGATTGAGAGAACGAATATTCATTTTGCGAGTCTCGAAGACGTGGTCATCCATAAGATCGTCGCTGGAAGACCAAGGGATCTGGAAGACATTAAATCCATTTTACTGAAAAATCCACGTTACGATAAAGAGTATATCATTTCATGGCTCACTGAATTTGGAAAATCCCTCGATATCGATTACACGAAACTCTTTCAAAAAATTATCGGTGAAATAAATCGTCATTGAGAATCTCAGGACCTAAAGAAAGGGAGTCAACGAATGCGCATTAATTTCTCTCAGCTGAAAAAACTCAACGAAGGCAAGACCAAGATTATCTACGAAAACCCGGACGATCTGAAAACGGTATTCATGGTCTTCAAAGACGACATCACTGCAGGTGACGGCGCTAAGCACGATGTCATCGAGGGCAAGGCGCTCGTCGATTGGAGAACCAACCGCGACATTTTCGAATTTCTAAACAGAAAAGGCGTGCGGACGCATTACATCCAAAGTCCGCAGGAAAAAGTCAGCCTCGTTAAGAAGCTGGATTTCAAGATCAACTTAGAGGTCGTCACGCGCCGCGTGGCCGCAGGATCGATTCTGAAATGGAGCAGCGTCGAAGAGGGCGATTGGTACGATCCGGTCATCACCCAGTTCCACTACAAGGACGACCCCCTTCACGACCCCATGCTCGACGACGATTATGTCGATTATATTATCAGCGCCAAAGGCGGCGGAGAAGTCTATGCCGACATGCGCAAAATCAACGGCGAGGTGTTCGAGCGTCTTGAGGCAGCTTTCGCCATCTCAAGCATCCAGTTGATCGACTTCAAGCTGGAGTACGGTCTCATCGAAGGCAAGGCGACCGTTATCGACGAGATCACGGGCGGGTCGTTCCGGTTGTGGCCGTACGCCAAGAAAAATCCCAATCTCAAGGGACTCAATGTACTCAGTGAGCTCGACCCCAAGGCAAGACTCGATAAAGACACGTATCGGATGGGTGAGGGTTTAGATCAGGTGCAATCCAAATTCGAGCAGATTGCAAAGATCACTGCGGGATTCAAGAATCTATGAACGGATAGTGATGATTCAAACGCATCATGAATGAATGCCCAATATAAAAGCTCCAATGAAGGTGTGTTCATTGGAGCTTTTATATTGATTTAGCATTCGGATTTTGGACTTGGATTTTATCCTTTCCCGAGTTCTTTCTCTCCTTCTTTCTTCACAAAATCAAAAACCTCCTGAATCGGAATCCCGTGTTCCGTTACCAGCCGCTTGCAGTCTTCGTATTCGGGCGCGACCATCTTCTTTCCACGGAATTCCCGAACCTTCACCCGCGCTTCGCCCCACGGCGTGACCTTCGGCATGCTATGCTATAAAGCCACTACTTCGACTTCTATCCTATCCTTGACCTTGTGCTCTGATTCAAGAAAACGATCGATCTTGTCAAGAA
>JBDRSZ010000205.1:0-12109 GCA_043824415.1 bacterium
TCATCATAGGTCTGACCTTCGATGCGTTCGCATCGATCCTGATGAGGAAGGAGCGACACACGCTCGTTCGGGTCGGGATGACCGGCTTTTTCAGCATCTTCATCGAAAGAACCGCATTCGCCCTCATCGCCACATACATCGTCCGCTACGAACGATGGGTCCGGGGCGAAATCCCAATGATTCTCCGCCATGTCTTCGTGTCGGGAAGTCTTACGGCTTTGGCTGCCATCGTACTCGTGCCCTTCGGATACTGGATCGGATTCCATGCGATCTCGCAGATGGAACGCCGTCCACGGCTGGCATATTCCGGAATCATCGCTGCGCTCGTTCTCTGCTGGACTTTGATTCGAATCGCTTGACCGTCCGGTATCCATCGGTAGGAAGGAATGAAACCATACAAAATGAATTCTCATAAAAAGATCGTATGAATGACCATGGCCCGAAATTTCCTCCAATAGCTTTCGGGCCTTTTTCATCCAACCGCTCTTGAGGTGCCCGCAATGCCTCTGCTGCTTTCGTTCGTCGGAAGATCGGACACAGGAAAAACAAGACTCATCCTGAAACTCATTCCCGAATTTTTCAGAAGAGGATTCAGAACAGCCGTCGTCAAAGATTGCTGCCGGGGATTCGACTTGGACCGAGAGGGAAAGGATTCCTATCACTTCACTCAGGCCGGTGCCCAAGCCGTCATGCTCACCTCTCCAGACCAGATCGGACTGATCATGAAGAAGGACGGCGATGTGAACCTCAAAGCAAGGTTGGAAAAATATTTTGACGATTTCGACCTCATCCTCATCGAAGGTCTTAGGGAAGAGCCGGAAATCGAAAAAATCGAACTCTTAAGAAAGGGAGTGAACGAAATAAAAGAAGCGAATCCAGAAGAGACGATAGCCTACGTGTGCGATTACAGGCTAAATACTGAGAAGCCTGTTTTCGATCCCGACGATGTCGAAAAAATCGTTCGCTTCATTGAGCATCGAATGAACCATTCATCCAATCGAAGCCGTGGACGAGATGACAATCCCTGAACCGAAAAGATCGAAAAACCAGGGTTTAACGCGGCAGCTCGGCCTTTTCGATTCGACGATGGTCATCATGGGCATCGTCATCGGCTCCGGTATTTTTATGACCACGGGCATTATGGCAAAATCCATCCCCGCGCCCGGACTGATCCTGCTCGCTTGGACTCTGGGTGGACTGCTCATCCTGGCCGGAGGCTTGACTTTTGCAGAGCTCGGCGCATCCATGCCCGAAGCAGGTGGCCCGTACGTCTATCTTCGGGAAGCGTTCGGATCGCTCTTCGGGTTCCTGTTCGGATGGATCGTATTCCTCGTGTACATGACCGGAGGTATTGCCGCGCTCGCAGTGGCCTTCGCCGAATTTGTCAGCAGTTTCATCCCTTCTCTGTCTCCACAAAATCTCATCTTCTCCGTACGGATTCCGGCGCTCCATTACTCCCTTTCCGCAGGACAGATCGTCGCCGTTGCTGCGATCCTGCTGTTCTCGGCATTCAACTATTTCGGACTGGGCCTCGGAAAAACGATCCAAAACGTCCTCACCGTCACGAAAATCGGGGCTATCGTTTTATTCATCATCTTGGGATTGACAATCGGAAACGGATCTTCCATCGATTTCACATTCGTCCCAAAGATTCCGGGATGGAGTCTCGGCCGGCTATTCTTCGGATTCGGATTGGCGCTCATCGCCGTCTCTTGGGCTTTCGACGGCTGGAACAACATCAATTTCATCGCCGGAGAGATAAAAAATCCTGGCCGCACGCTTCCCTTGGCGCTCATCCTCGGGACACTAAGCATCACACTCCTCTACGTCCTGACCAACGTCGTATACTTCCGTGCCCTACCCGTCGATGAAATCACGGGCGTCGTCCGGATCGCAGAAAAAACCTCACAGACGCTTTTCGGAGAAACTGCCGCTATCTTCGTTTCCATTGCCGTCATCATCTCCATCCTCAGTGCCCTGAACGGTTCCATACTGGCTGGTCCCCGCGTCTACTTTGCCATGGCACAGGACGGACTTTTTTTTCGGAGAGTGGCAGGTGTGCATCCCCGATTTCGGACGCCGTCGTATGCCCTCCTCCTGCAGGCTGTTTGGTCTTGCATCCTCACTCTGAGCGGCACCTTCGAACGAATCATCACGTTCGTCATGTTCGTTTCCATCCTCTTCTGGATCGGAACGGCGGCTTCTATTTTTACGCTGAGAAAAAAATATCCTGACGTCCGAAGAACCTATAAAACATGGGGGTATCCTGTCGTGCCCCTCCTCTTCATCGTGGGCTCCTCGGGAATTCTGATAAATACGCTGATCGAAAAACCTGCGGAATCTCTCGCAGGCATAGGTCTCACAATCATCGGCATACCCGTATACTATCATTGGAGAAAAATACGCAATGACGAATCGAGAAATACAAAAGGAAGTCTTAGACGCTGAACAACGGATCCGGGATTATACCCGCGAAACGCCCGTCGAATTTTCTCCCTATCTCAGCCGCGTCGGCGGCTGTCGGACCTACTTGAAGCTCGAGAATCTCCAACACTCCGGATCGTTTAAACTACGGGGCGCTGCCAACAAACTCCTCTCCTTGAAAAACGATGAAAAAAAGCGGGGAATCACGACCGCTTCCTCGGGAAACCACGGAGCGGCTGTAGCTTGTCTTCTCCAAAAGCTCGGAATTACAGGCACGATATTTCTGCCGGAGAACGTTTCTCCCGCAAAGATCGAAGCGCTCCGGATGTACAACGCCCATCTTGAATTCTTCGGAGACGACTGCGTCAAAGCTGAAATGGAGGCCCGGCGGATCGCAGAGGAGAAGAATCTGACCTTCATCTCCCCCTACAACGATCCAAAAATTATCGGCGGCCAGGGAACCGTTGCCGTCGAACTCGAAAGACAAATTCGGACAATCGACGCTGTACTCGTACCCGTCGGAGGAGGCGGACTCATCTCCGGCATCGGAGCCTACATGAAATCCAACGATCCGACTGTAGAAATCATCGGCTGTCAACCTGAAAATTCGTGTGTAATGACCGAATCCATCAGGGCCGGCAGAATCCTCGACATACCGTCTCAGCCCACCATCTCCGACGGAACAGCCGGGGGCATCGAGCAGGGTTCCGTTACGTTCGATATCTGCAGGCGCGTCGTCGATGAATTTATTCTCGTCCCCGAGGAAGCAATCAAACAGGCCATCCGGCTAATGCTGGAAAAACACTACCTCCTCGTCGAAGGCGGCGCAGCCCTGACGGTAGCCTCGTTTCTCAAAGCCAAACAAAAATTCGAAAATAAGGATGTCGTCCTCGTCATCACCGGCTCCAAGATCAGCCTTACTCAGCTCAGACAGATACTAAACGAAAGCGAAAAATGCCATGGCACACATTTTCTACAGAAACCAGATTGAGAATGTCTTAAAACATCTCGACCCGATTCGATCCATCGAGGAAGGATTCATCGCCTATTCCAGGGGAGGGGTCGTCGTGCCCCCCGTCGGAGAGATGGTTTTTGAAGACCCGCCCGGAGACGTGCACATCAAGTACGGGTACATCCGAGGCGACGATTATTACGTCATTAAAATCGCATCCGGTTTCTACGAGAACGCCAAGCGCGGCCTTCCCACGAATGCGGGCCTCATGCTCCTTTTCAGTCAAAGGACGGGCGAACTCGCCTCCATCCTGCTCGACGAAGGCCACCTGACGAACGTCCGAACCGCCGCCGCAGGAGCCGTCGTAGCAAAAGCATTGGCCCCCAAACGCGTCCGTCGCATCGGCATCTTCGGCGCAGGAACACAGGGAAGGATGCAGCTCGCATACTTAGAATCCATCGTCGACTGCAGAGACGTCATCGTGTGGGGAATCAATCAACAGGAGGTCGAGGCATACAAGAAAGACGTGGAGCCCCTCGGTTATTCCGTTGAGACAACGACCGATGCAGACGCCGTGGCCTCGACCTGCAACCTCGTCGTCACAGCGACCCCTTCAAAAACGCCCCTGCTCAGAGCAGATCAAATACAGCAAGGCACTCATATCACCGCCATGGGTTCCGATACGCCCGAGAAACAGGAACTCGATCCCGCGATACTTCAGAAAGCGGATATTGTCGTAGCCGACAGCATCAGCCAATGTCTTCTTCGGGGAGAAATTTTTCATGCACTGAAAGCCGGAGTTGTTAAAGAAAAAGACGTTTTGGAATTGGGAAATGTGATCATCAACTCAGACCTTCGGAGAACATCCGATGAACAGATCACCGTCGCGGATTTAACGGGAGTGGCCGTACAGGACATTCAAATCAGCAAAGCCGTATACGAAGCGTTGCTCGCCGACTCGTCCAAAAAATGAAGTGTAAAACCATTTGCAATTATGGTAAAAAAAATATCATAAATCAAGAGCGCCATACTAAAGAACGGGAATTCATGAATCCATTGTTACGCGACAAAGAAATCATACATTGAAAAAAATGAAAAACCGTGAAATCCAGGCAGTCGTTGCTGGCCACATCTGCCTGGACATCTTTCCCGATTTCCGGCGGATAAAAGAGGAACTGCGGTCAATCCTTACTCCCGGCCGTCTGATCAACGTCGGACCGGCTTCCGTCTCCACAGGGGGATGTGTCGCCAACACAGGATTGGCCCTCCATCGTCTCGGTGTACGCACCCGCTTGATCGCAAAAGTCGGCAAGGACACCCTCGGGGATACGATTTGTAAAATCTTGCGTCAATACGGCGAGCAACTGGCCGAAACCGTAATCACCGACGAAGTACTCAGCACTTCATACTCCATCGTCATCAGTCCCCCGGATGCCGACCGTACTTTCCTCCACCACACGGGTGCGAACGATGCCTTTAAATCCAGCGACGTACCGCTCGATGAAATTCAAAACATTCCCATATTCCATTTCGGCTACCCCCCAGCCATGAAAAAGATGTACACGAAAAGCGGGTCCGAACTCAAGCGGCTGTTTGTAAACGCAAAAAAAACGGGATCTGTGACATCCTTGGACATGGCAAAGCCGGAGCCCGATTCGGAAGCCGGACGCGCAGACTGGCGATCCATTCTCGACCGTGCGCTCCCTTATGTTGATATCTTCCTCCCCAGCTTCGACGAAATCGCGTTCATGCTCGGTCATCCTCCGTTAGAATTCAAGAACGCCATCCGGTGCATCGTTTCCATCGGCGAAGAGACACTCCGAATGGGCGCGGGTGTCGCAGTCATCAAGTTGGGAGATCAGGGACTCTACCTCAGAACGTCAAACGATGCTGAGCGTCTCAAACATCTGACGAAATGCGGCTATCAGGATCTTGGCCCCTGGACGAATCGAGAACTCCTCATACCCTGTTTTCGAGTGAAAGTCGCAGGGACGACGGGAGCGGGAGATTCCTCCATCGCCGGATTCCTGTCGGGCATGCTCCATCGGCTTCCCCCAGAAGGCACGATGCAGGCCGCCGTTGCAGTCGGAGCCTGTTGCGTCGAAAACGTCGATGCCACCAGCGGCATTCCCGACTGGGTCACCCTCCAGGAACGGATCCAAAAAGGCTGGAAAAAACAACCCGTACGGCTTCACCTTCCCGGCTGGAGATGGGATGATCTCCATCAAATCTGGGTGGGACCGAACGATCGTTCCGGCGAACAAGCATAGGACATATCATGATCGACGAAGAATTAAAACAAAAAGCCCGGAATCGAACAATCGCAATGATGGCCGGGGCGGGCATCGTCATCACACCCGAAGAAAAGGAAGCCATCGAAATCACGGACTTCGGACTCGGCCAGCTCGAAAAAGAAGGTCTGCAAGTCTTGGTCTATATCAACACAGATCGGTACTGTGCCAAAGAGTTGGTCCTCTTGCCTCATCAAACCTGCCCGGAGCACCGACATCCTGAAGTGAACAGCTGGCCCGGAAAAATGGAAACGTTCCGCTGCCGACGGGGAAAGGTCTGGCTGTATGTCGAAGGTCCGCCAAATAAAAAGATACGGGCGGAAATCCCAGACAGAAGCGAATCCCATTACACGGTTTTCAACGAAATCGAGCTCAATCCCGGCGACCAGGTCACCATCCCGCCGAACACACGCCACTGGTTCCAGGCAGGAGATGATGGGGCGGTCGTCTCCGAATTCTCGAGCACGAGCAGGGATGAGACTGATATATTCACCGACCCGCGGACCGTTCGTATTCCATGAAATTCACAGCGAGTACTGCCATGAAAAAACCCAGGATCGGCATCGACAATTACGGATTGTATCCACTCAACCTTACCCCCATAGAGACACTCGAATGGGCAAAAAATCACGGGGCGGAAGGCGTCCAATTTTCAGGCATCCCTCCCGAAGAGAAGAAAATCATCGACAAGGCTTACCTGCAGGATCTCGCCCAGTTTGCCGCAGCCAACGATTTGTACCTTGAATGGGGAGGCGGCCAGCACATCCCCTACGACATGGAATCGTGGAAGCAAAAGGATATTTTGAATAACAACCGGAAGGCGGCAGAGGAAGCTGCCCTCCTCGGCACCCGCATCGTCAGGTCCTGCTCCGGCGGTTTGATGCGGTGGAATTCCGCAAGCCCCATGACCGAAACCCTGCTCGCCGAGACGGCCAAAGCCCTTCGAAGCCAGTGCGATATACTGAAAGACCACAACGTCATTCTGGCCATCGAAACCCATTTCGAATTCACGACCCACGAGCTCCTCCGCCTCTTCGAGAAGTGCGAAGCCGAACCCGGCGAGTATCTCGGTATCTGTCTGGACACCATGAACCTCCTGACGATGCTCGAAGACCCGATTCTCGCGACCGAAAGAATATTGCCCTATGTCGTCAGCACGCACATCAAAGACGGTGGTGTCATTTTAAAAACGGAGGGACTCGTCTCCTTCCCCGCGGAAATAGGAAAGGGCGTCATCGACCTACGGAAGATCATCCGTCGGCTTTCGCATTTACCCAACGAAGTCCGTCTCTCCATCGAAGATCACGGCGGCTCCGTCGACCTGCCCATCTTCGACTCCCTCTTCCTGTCGAAATTTCCGGACCTGACACCACACGAACTCGCAAGAATCATCCGGCTGAGTCGTCAGACTGAAGAAGCGCTTCAGGCCGGTCGATGCGCCGTCACTCCGCGAGAAGAATGGCCGAAAACCTGCGAATCCCGGCTGAGCAATGACATTCGGACCCTGAAAAACGTGGTTGGATGAATCCACAAACCACAGTGCGACACTGAGTAAAACACGAAAATGAAAAAGAACGAATAAATAGGATTAATAATGGCTCGTGCATACTGTTTCTCTTTTACAGAAGTTGTCATATTTTTTATCTGTGTCCTTCTGTGGTTTTCCGTGGTGAATGATTTTGTACAGAAAATACACTGAACAATCCATGAAAATACCAAAACACGAACCGTTCCGATTCAAATCGAGCGCTGAACTCCTCCAAAAGGCAGAGGCTTTGGGAGTGGTGCTTCCGTTCCGGGAGGACATCAGCACTCTCTTCGAAAGCATCTCCATCGGATCGAAATCCATTCCCAACCGGCTCGTCGTTCAGCCCATGGAAGGATTCGACGCCGAACCGGACGGATCGCCCGGTGAACTCGCGTACCGCCGCTACCGACGATACGCAGAAGGCGGCAGCGGACTTGTCTGGTCCGAAGCGACGAGCGTCGTCCAGACGGGCCGATCCAACCCGCGACAATTATTAATCACAAAAAAATCACTGGACGGTTTTAAAAAACTCGTCGAGCAGACAAGGAAATCCGCGAGTTCCTCAGACCTGTTCCTCGTCCTTCAAATTACCCATTCGGGTCGTTACGCCAGACCCGAGGGAAAACCACGTCCGCAGATTCCGTGGCCGAATCCGTATTTGAACAAATCGGATCAACGTGCGGTACAGCTCAGCGATGACGACTTGAGACAACTTCGCGACTTTTTTGTCGAATCCTTCCGGCTGGCAAAAGACGCGGGTTTCGACGCGGTCGATATCAAAGCATGCCACGGTTACCTCATCCACGAACTCCTCGGCGCGTCACAGAGAAAAAACAGCCGGTACGGCGGAAGCTTCGTCAATCGGATAAGATTTCTCACGGAAATCGTCGAGAGGGGCAGGCACATCGTTCCGGACATTGCAGCAGCCGTTCGGCTCAGCGTGACCGACAACATCCCGCATCCCTACGGATTCGGAGTCCCCGACGACGGTTCAATCCGAGCCGATTTGACCGAGCCTATAAAACTCATCGAACGCCTGATCCGGATCGGCTGTTCTCTTTTCAACATCACGGTCGGCAATCCCTACTATTCTCCCCATTGGGTCCGACCCTACGACCGACCCGCTGAATGCGGGAATATTCCGGAGGAGCATCCTCTGCAGAGCATAGTGCGTCTGATCCAGGCAACCAAAGAACTCCAGAAGACTTTCCCCGAAATCCCACTCGTCGGATCCGGCTACTCCTGGCTCCGCCGGTTTTTCCCGCACGTCGGAGCCGCTGTCATTCGGAGCAATGCTGCCCATTTCATCGGTCTGGGTAGAGGGATGTTCGCCTATCCGAACATCTCCAAAGACTTGGCAGAAACCGGAAGCCTTAATCCTAAAAAAGTCTGCATCGCCTGTTCGCGCTGTACGGAATTGATGCGCAACGACCGGATCACCGGATGTGTCATACACGATAAAAAGATTTACGGAAGAGAATACAAAAAAATCAAATGAGAGATCCGATGAGACACGACTCCATAATCATCGATGGACTCCGTCTGCCTCTTTATTCGATGAACACGCTCGTCGTGGGCAGCGGCGCGGCCAGCCTGAACGCAGCTGTCCGACTGTTCAAAATGGGACAGAAAGACATCGCCATTGCCACGGATTTCTGGGGCGGAGGAACATCCAACAACGCCGGATCGGACAAACAGACCTACTACAAACTTTCCCTCGCCGGAGACCATCCCGACTCCCCTGTCGCCATGGCACAGGACCTCTTTAGCGGGGGCTGCATGCACGGCGATATCGCCCTTTGTGAAGCCCAGCATTCGGCCCAGGCGTTTTTCCGTCTTGTCGAGCTCGGCGTCCCCTTTCCCCACGACCGGTACGGCGCCTACGTGGGATACAAGACGGACCACGACCCGCGGGGACGCGGCACCTCCGCGGGCCCTCTCACATCGCACCTGATGTTTGAGGCCTTGGCCAGAAATGCGAAACAAAGAGGCATTCGAATCTTCGACGGCCACGAAGTCATCGGCCTCCTGACAAAAAACGAAGGAAACGAAAAACACGTCATCGGTGCAATCGCCTTAGACAGGAGCCGCCTCGACTCCGACAGCATGGGATTCGTCATCTTCAACGCCGTGAATGTCATTTTCGGAACGGGAGGACCGGCAGGCATTTACAAAGATTCGGTCTACCCTGAAAGTCAGGTCGGCTCCAGCGGCATCGCCTTCGAAATCGGCGCTGTCGGCCAGAACCTCACGGAATGGCAGTACGGCCTCGCCTCCACGAAATTCCGATGGAACCTCTCCGGAACCTACCAACAAGTCATCCCGCGATACGTCTCGACAGACCAGAAAGGAAACGATGAGAAGGAATTCCTGAACGATTATTTCCCAGACATGAGCGCGCTCGCTACGGCCATCTTCCTCAAGGGATACCAGTGGCCTTTCGACCCTCGGAAAGTTAAGAACTACGGTTCATCGTTGATCGATCTCCTCGTGTACAAGGAGACAGTAATCGACAGACGGCGTGTCTTCCTCGACTACACCCGAAATCCTTCAGGAAACGGCCGACTCAACGACTTCTCCTTCGACTTGTTAGGCAAGGAAGCTTATGCATACCTGAAAAAATCAGACGCCCTTTTAGGCACACCCATCCAACGCCTGAAGAAAATGAATCAACCCGCGGTCGATTTATACAAACGACACGACATCGAGCTCGAAACACAACACTTAGAGATTGCAGTCTGCGTCCAGCACCACAACGGCGGTCTGAAGGGAAACCTCTGGTGGGAATCCAACATCAAGCACCTGTTTCCCGTCGGAGAAGCAAACGGCACGCACGGCGTCTACCGCCCAGGAGGATCAGCGCTCAACTCGGGGCAGGTCGGAAGCCAGAGGGCGGCGCTCTTCATCTCTAAAAGATACGCCTCGACGCCTCCGGACAATACCCGCTTCCTCTCTGCCGCCGAGGCCCAAATCCGTCGGAAAATCCGCATCGCAAAGAGGATGATCGACGCCCGAGTCAAGAACGACACATTCGTTCAGATAATCCGAACTGAAATTCAAGAAAGAATGTCCCGTCACGCGGCCCACATCCGAAATCCGAACGAAATCAAAGAAGCCGTTTCCGCAGCATGGAACCTCTACGAAAAACTGAAGGCGAAAACAAAAATCTCCTCTGCCCATAAGCTGCCCGACGCGTTCAAGAATCTTGACCTCTGCCTGACACACATCCTCGTCCTCGAAGCCGTCGGGGAATACTTGAAAAAAAGTGGACAAAGTCGGGGGTCCTACCTCGTTTTCAATCTTAAGGGCGAGAAACCGTGTGACACACTGGGAGAAGAATGGCGATTCCTCCTGAATGAGGATGAATTCGTGGATAAAAAAATATTGGAACTATCTCTGGACGACGACAATACCATAAAGAAAGAATGGGTTGATATCCGTCTCATCCCCCGGCAGGATGTCTGGTTCGAAAACGTCTGGAATGAATTCATGCGGGGAGAGACCGTACAATAGAATAGAACTTCCTACGATTTCATAAAAGTCTGGCATTATAAACAATCATTTTTTACATTAAAAGTACACGATGGAACGCAAAGAACCCAAAAACAGACCGGTCGCTCTCATCACGGGAGCAGGCCGCGGTATCGGCCGCGGTATCGCTATCGAGCTCGCCGAGAACGGGTTCGACATCGTCGGCAACGACGTGCAGTACAATCCCGAAGACAGAAAAACCGGTCTGTTCGAAGTCAAGGACCGGGTCGTAGAAGCAGGCTGTGCTTTTCTTCCAGTCCAGGGAGACATTTCCGATTTGAGCGCTCATGAAAACATGCTCAAGCAAGCCATCGCGAAATTCGGAAAGATCAATGTCCTCGTAAACAACGCCGGCGTCGCACCCGAGAAACGAGCCGACATCCTCGAAGCCTCCCCTGAAAGCTACGACCGCGTTCTGTCCATCAACGCCAGGAGCGCTTTCTTCCTGACGCAGCGAATCGCCAGACACATGATCGATCAGGTCCAGCAGAATCCAGAAAAAAAGCCGTGTATTGTTTTTATCTCCTCCATCTCGGCGACTGTCTCATCCACAACACGCGCCGAATACTGCATCTCCAAAGCCGCCCTCAGCCAGACGGCTGCCCTGTTCGCTGACCGGTTGTCCGAATACGGCATCAACGTCTATGAAATCAGACCCGGCATCATTAAAACGGACATGACGGCTCCTGTTCAGGAAAAATACGACAAACTCATCTCCGAAGGTCTCGTCCCGCAGAAACGATGGGGTTATCCCGAAGATATCGGCAAAGCGGTCGTCGCGTTGGCAAAGGGGTATTTTAACTACGCCACCGGCCTCGTCCTCGAAATCAGCGGGGGAATGAACATCCGAAGGTTATAAGGTAAAATATTTAATGATAATTTATTTAAAGTCAAATCTATCCAATGGATTGTGTTCTCATGCTCAGGTCGCACTTGAACAAATTAAAAATATAAGTATCAATTTTACACAAAGGCATCCACTTGCTATCTACAATTTATCGTTTGGTAGAATTCTTAATAACTTTGAAGATGTAATTAATTCATTGAACAATGTACAAAGAATTGATATTACAAATCCTGAGTTTGATATAGATCCAAAACCACACCAAGTGATTATAAAAAATCAGTATCAGCTGCTATATTCACTTATGGAGCATATGGATGATTGTAAGAACATATTGAAATGTTTCTATTCAAATTCAGATGACTACCAAAAAAGTACATCTATTAAAGAGTTCAATAATAGTATAAAGGAATATAGAAACTTCATTGGGAAAATTGTAAATAATATTAAACATGAGCAAGGTAGACTAAGGTTCATAATTTTAGTAAATGATAAATCCCAGTATCCCGGATATTTCGTTGAAGGTAACCTTAAGGAAA
>JBDRSZ010000206.1:0-5487 GCA_043824415.1 bacterium
ATTTTTAGCCTGAATCAATTAAACTGAGTCATTTTTAGTCACTGTTTGCACACCGTTTGCAAACTGTTTTAGTGTAGGAGTTTGTCTGGCAGACGCGCTGGACTCAAAATCCAGTTCACTTCACCGTGAGTGTGGGTTCGACTCCCACCTCCGGCACCAGGTTTCCCCTGTAAACGATCTGATTTTGACGGATTCCCGCGAACACGTTTGATACCGTTTTTCCAGCGTTAATCACAATTTTTTGGCACGCATTTGGCACGCGGGGAGAGGTCTGTTTTGGCCAAATTTCCTTAATTCGTCGTTTGATCTTCGCACAAAGGGAGATCAAAGCTTTGACATTTTAAAAGCTTAAGATTAAGTTTATCTCAAGCATGTAATGCATAAGCGGGCGGAGGGATAATAATGCTTCAAGCGGAGTTGAAAGGAAAAGCTCCTGAAGTTGAAAACTCCGAGGATATTTTGACTTCAAATGTTTTCGGATTGATAAAATATTTACCAGCTTCAGAAGGTATGTTTCAGATTCTCAAAGAGGCCAAGGATTATTCAACGGACAGGAATTCCTTTCTGAATAACGTAAAGGCTCAGGGCATTGACCTGTCGGAGTATGATGACGTGGATTACTTATTCTGGGAGAGTTCGCCAAAATTCGGAGAACCGGACTTGATATTGATTTTCAAAAGCCGGAAAGAAGCCCTGAAAGATCTCATGCTTTGCATAGAAATTAAATATCTGAGCGGGAAGAGCAGGGAAGGCGAATACGACCAATTGATGGATTACTGCCTGTCTCTCGAATTCAAAGACCGAAGAAAAACTTATCATAATCCAAAAATCGCAAAATTCGACGGGATATTCCTGGGCCTGGTTTATCTTACCTATTTCAGTCAGTACAGGTCTGCAAGGGACTCGCTCGCCCAGATAAGAAAGAAAGGCGTGCTAGACTACGAAAAGAAGCTATACGAACTGAGGTGGAATGAAATAACAAAAACCTTATCTGGTATTCAAAGCAAGAGCATGTACGTTGAAAAGATCAAAGAAGACCTCATATTCCTTCTGAAAAAGAAGAATTTCATCGATTTCAAGGGTTTTTCGGAAGTCAATTTCGATGTGATTTACAAACCATGCATCTCTTTTGCGATAAGGCCCAAGAAACCTTCGAAGCCTGAGTTTGCCGGATTTGCTGAATTGGAAGATCCCGGCATACTTGAATATGATAAACATATATTCCTGGAGGTGGGATGATGAATGAGAAAGGTGGAAACATCACGAAGGCATTCAAGTTCATTCAGAACTTCTACAGCGAAATAGCGCAATTGTTCACAAAACTTGACGATTTAATGGAGAGGGAAGGATGGAAGTCGGCAAGAGGGAACACCACGACGTCAGTGGTTTCAAAGGATCTGCAAAGACCTAAACAATGGTTGCCGGACGGCAGCTTTAGGTTATATGAGAACGACAATTTTCCCAACGAGAGAAGAGGCGTAACGGTCGGCTATGTCCATGATGAAATTAAGGAGCCTATCATAATTATTGGAAAGGTTACGTACAAGGATTTGAATGAAGCCGAAGACTGGGATTTGTGGAAACTCTGGTTCGACAATAAGCAACCCATGATTCTTAATAAAGACATCACTTCTTTTGACTCTGAGAATGAAAAGCTGAGCGAAAGGATCGGACCGAATACGTGCATTCATGCAATTAATCTGGTTGACCTGGCAAAAGAAGAAGACATAAAGGGCAAAATTTTAAACAAGCTGCTGAAAATGTAGGATAGAGCGGATTAAGCTGAACGAAAAAACCCCTCATATCATAGAAGTTTTTAACGCGAGTCAGGTCTGTCTTTCGGTTTTTCCAGTATTCCTTTCAGCATATCCAGGTATTTCCTGATCCAGATTATCGAGATGGAGAGGATAGCTACCGCTATGAAGCCGCCCAGGATGAAGAGATCCCTGCTGACTGCAATCAGGTTGTAAAAATCGTTTATTGGCACGAAGAAAAAAATGAAGTTATCGAGCGTATCCGCGAATGCGACACCGGGCAAAACGTAAAACATCGTGGCCTTGAAAACGTTATCAGTCTTGAATCTCTTCATAGCAAAAAATAAGACGATGGGAAGAGCCAGGAAAAGGTAAGGTATCATGTTGTAAAGGAAATATACGGGGATGGAGACGTTGAGTATGCCAGGGCATTCAACCCTGGGCGGAAACCCGAAAAAGACCTTCCCTACGTTTCCCGAGAGAACGCATACGGCCATATGAGAAAATTCATGTAGAATCTCTTTGTAAAAGAGGTAAACTGAAACGAATGTCAGAATGATGACCAGATATGCGCGTCTGTTTTTTCCTTTGAAAGCATGAAATTTTGAAGATCCAGGCATGATTAAAGGACTGGATTCTGTCTTAAAAAATCACTTAAGCCCTTGAAAGGGCATAATGTGATTTTCTCCCTTCGGGAGCTTTAACCGTTCTAACGAAAGAATGAAACCCCGAGAGCTCCCGCTTCTTCGTTTCACCCCCTTCAGTCCATGGTATTTCAATCGAAGGCTGGTGGGCTTTCGTAAGGAGGTGATGACATGGAGGTAAAAGTCAACGGAATAGTGGCTCTAATCAAAGACGTGTTCAGAAACAAGGAAAAGGAAATCAAGGACAGGTGTTATGAGAAGCATCAGGAACTGAAAAAGAAAATTGAAAAGACGCCAGAATACCAGAAACTAGCGATGGAGATAAGCGAACTTGAAAAGCAGCGGGACAAACTGAACGAGAAAATAAACAAGTTAGAGGAACGGATAGGCAGGACTTACTGGGATTATGAAAAAAAGGTTCTGGAAAGGCTCAACAGGGAATTCATAAAAGTCAGGATTGCAGTGATGGGGAAAGATGCCGAGGAAGTGAAGAGTGCAATTACGGAGTTTTCAAATATGGAGTTTTGGGAGGGGTGAAGCCCTCCATTTTTAATTTGAGGAGCGTGAGAGGATGATAAGGCTGCCGGAACGTGGAGAGATTTTAGCTGTCCTGAAAAAGTTCGAAAATGGATTTGAGCTTGAAGACAGGGAGATATGGATATGCAGGGAGTTTTTGGGGAGGTGAAGGGCATGGACAAGATAGAAAAGGACATCGAAGAATGGAGGGAGTTTATACTGGAAGAAATGTTAAAGGCCGTCAAAAAGGAACTGAATGTAGACATCGATCTGCTGATAGATGGGATGAAAGACAGGGGACTTATTCCAGTATGATCTCTTTTGAGGCGGGCGGAGGCCAGTCAAAACTGGCCTCCCTCTTGTTGAAAAAGCAGACCTTAAAGGTGTTTGCGCCTCATGAGAATAGACGAACGAAATAGAGAATTTTCTCAGTTCTGAAATAAGTTGCTCATTCTTTTGAGTTTTGTTAAAGTTTATTAAATCATATATGAAGAGTAATACAGAGATAAGAGTTTCTCTTTAAGGGGGCGTATTAATGGCTCAAAACGACTTGTTTCCTGCAAAAATTAATCGCGAAAGTTTGAATGCACTCGTTGATAGAGCTGCCGATTTAATCAGAACGGCGGTTGATTACAAATTCATTTTAGTTCTCCTCTTTCTGAAGAGACTGAATGACGTGAGGAAGAGGGAAAGTGAACAGATAAAAGATAGGTTAATCGAAGAGAGTGGACTATCCGAGAAAGAGGCTGAGGAAGAAGTTGAAAAGTTTGATGATTTCTATACATTTGATATCCCAAAAGAATGCCTATGGGATGAAATCGGAGGGGACGTTAAAAATCTACCTAAAAATCTTGCCACTTCCATCAGCGAGATAGCGAAGCAAAACAAAGAGCTCCAGGGCGTTATAGACAGAGTTGATTTTCTTGAATTCGCCCGTAACCAGGAAAACAGGGAATTGTTAAGGCAGTTGATAGAGCTGTTCAATAAATATGACCTGGGAGGCTTGGATGTATCTCCCGACATCCTGGGAGACGCTTACGAGCACATTATCATGAAATTCGCCCCACAGAAGGCGAAGGAAGGAGAAATCTACACGCCCAGGGAAGTAATCAAGTTGATGATTGAAATCCTCGATCCAAAGCCCGGACAAAAAGTCTATGATCCTTGCTGTGGTTCAGGGGGAATGCTGATAAGTTCGTACACACGGATTAAAGAAAAATCCGGAGAAGCCGAGGCAAGAAAGCTGTTCCTTTACGGTCAGGAAAGGAATCCGGAGCTATACGCGATTGGGCAGATGAATCTTATCCTTCATGGGATAAAGAGCGGAAATTTAGCCTCTGGAGATACGTTGGAATATCCAAGGTTCCGGGAAAACGGAAAGCTTCAACAGTTCGACCAGGTTATAGCGAATCCGCCTTGGAATCAGGACGGATATGGAGAGGAGAGATTAAAACGCGTAGATTTCAGAGAAAGGTTTTCTCTCGGATATCCTCCGAACGACAAGGGTGACTGGGCATGGATTCAGCACATGCTGGCTTCCTCCAAAGGAAAAGTTGCTGTAATACTCGACCAGGGAGCTTTGTTTAGGGGTGGGAAAGAGAAAACCATAAGAATGAAGGTAATAGAAGCAGACTGGATTGAATGTGTCATCCTGCTTGCAGAAAAGCTCTTTTACAACACAGGGAGTTCAGGAATAATTGTCGTATTCAACAAGAAAAAACCTGAAAACAGAAAGGACAAAATCCTTTTTATCAACGGGATTGAAAAATTCGACAAACATCCAGAGGTCAGAAGGCTCAATACGATGACCTCCGAAAACATCCGAGAGATTACAAAAGCATACGAAAAATTCGATGAAGACACGGATTTCGCTAAAGTCATCAGCAGAGAGAAGATAAGAGAGAATGATTACATCTTAAATGTTCCCCTCTACGCCCCTCTGATTAAAGAGGAAGAAAAGATTGATATCAAGAAGGTCTATGGTGAACTGGAAATGTTAAAGAAAGAAAGAGAAGAAAACGAAAAGAACATTAGAGAAGACCTTGAAAACATAATGAAGGTGATTTAAGCGATGGTATTCTATAAGGAAACTGATTTTCAGAAGACTGAAATAGGGAGAATTCCGAAAGACTGGAAAATTGAGAGTATTAGAGATGTTGCAGATGTGAAAGGAGGAAAAAGGTTACCTAAAGGCGATAAACTTATCAGTCAAAAAACTCCACATCCCTATATAAGAATTCTTGATTTTAAAGATGGGAAGATTAACTTAGAAGGGATAAACTACCTCAGCCCTTCTACTCAAAAGAAAATCAGTCGCTATATCATTTCCTCAGAAGATGTATATATTTCGATAGCGGGAACAATAGGCCTTGCTGGCTTAATCCTAAAGGAGTTAGATGGAGCGAATTTAACGGAAAACGCGGCTAAGCTGTGCAATCTTAGAAAAGTCGAAAAAGCTTTTCTCTCATATTTATTAAACTCGGCGATATTGCAGTCACAAATTAAAACTTTTATCGGAAAAGGAAGCCAACCTAAGCTTGCTTTGTTTCGAATTGAAAAACTTATGATCCCCC
>JBDRSZ010000207.1:0-4115 GCA_043824415.1 bacterium
GAATTGATGAGATGCCATCCTACCTTGTCGCGCATTATCTCGAATCCGATCAGAATCCGAAGTACGCGTCGATGTTTACCGGTTTTATGAGAGAGATTGCCTGGCATCAAAAACATAAAACGTGGCTCGTTCATAAGCTCAAAGAAACGATAAGGTGACCTGATATGGATCGGATGTGCATTCTCCATTTGAGAAAAAGCGAGGGTTTCTACGGAGCCGAGCGTGTCATCCTCTCTTTGGCAAGGGCAGCGAAACGCCACGGTATTAAGTCCATTGTGGGATGCATCAATGACACCCGACAGCCATGTACGGACTTAGCGTCAGAAGCCGAAAGGAATCAGGTCGAGAATATTTTATTCGCTTGTGAGAAGCGACTGGATCTGATACTGGTTCGTGATATCGTTCGGTTTGTCAGACAAAGAAAAGTCGATCTTATTCATACACACGGATTTAAAGCGAATCTTTATGGCTTGCTCGCCTCGATGATGACTGGCATTCCGGTATTGTCGACCATGCATGGATGGACCCACGCCAACGTTCTCATTCGAATGTGGGAACGAATCGATCTTTTTATCTTGCGGTTTTTTCCGAAAATTGTGGCCGTCTCACAAGCGCTTCTGCAGGATTTGGCAAAGAATGGTATTGATACGAAACGGATCATTCATATTTCAAACGCCTTGGCCGTTCCAGGTCCCTGCGGGGATTCGCACCTTGCGCTACGGTCCGAACTCGGTATACTTCCAGAAGAAAAGGTCGTAGGGATCGTAGGCAGGCTGAGCGTTGAGAAAGGACACCGGTATTTCTTCGACGCTGCGAAAAAGGTCTTTCAGACCTTTCCTCATGTTAAGTTTTTAGTCGTCGGGGAGGGAAACCTCCGCCCATCTTTAGAAGTGTACGCACACAATCTCGGCTTAGAGGATCGAATCCTATTTACAGGTTTCCAAAAGGAAGTTTACGATTACTACCGGTTGATGGATGTCGTTGTCTCCTCATCGCTGCAGGAGGGTGTGCCTATAAACCTTCTGGAGGCTTCAGCCCACGGCAAACCGGTGGTTGCAAGTTCTGTCGGTGGAATACCGAGTATTGTAGAGGATGGGCGTACAGGTTATTTGGTACCTCCCGGAGACGCTGAAGCAATCGCACTGAGGATTGAACAAATTCTCAGCGATGGAAAACTCGCTGAGAAGATGGGTGATAGGGGGAAAGCTGTTGTCAAATCACGGTTTAATCTGGAAAATATGGTTCGGTCATATGTTAATGAATATCTCAGCATGACTGGTAAAAAAAATACTGAGGAGAAAAGTATTAAAGTGATGACAAAAGAAGACGTTTCGATGAAAACGCTGTACATGGTGTGGGCTCCCCACAACCGACATTCGGAGAGCTTTGCACGGCACTTCGGGACTGAAATCGTATGGATCAATTATTTCAAATACATGAATCTGAAATATGCTCCAATCAAGTACCCTCTGATGGCCGTGAAGACGATCTACGAACTGATGAAACGAAAACCAGACCTTGTTTTTGCCATGACTCCTCCGCTCTTCTGCGTCTTTTTTGTTTATCTGTATACGTTGTTCACAAAAAGTCGGTTCGTTATCGATTCCCATACAGGATCATTGCTCTCACCGCCCTGGGTATACCTCAGGTCCCTGCATAGGTTCTTATGCAGGAAAACGATTGCCACTATCGTCACGAACGAGTATCTCGCCAATTTAGTTCGATCATGGGACGCACGTGCAATCATCATTACTCCTCCTATTGAATTTCCAAATGTAGATGCCTACCCTCTGGAATCGAGTCAAAACCTGCTCGTGGTGAGCACATTTTCGTGTGACGAACCTTTGGAGGAGATTATAAACGCAGCACGGTTGACACCGAACGCGAATTTCTACATCAGCGGGAATGTATCCAAAGCATCCAATTCGATGACACAGACGAAACCACCGAATGTTCATTTTACAGGATTCCTCCCGTACGAAAAATATGTCGCCTTGCTCAAGAGTGTGGATGGCGTCATTTCCATCACGACGCGCGACCACACGCTGCAATCAGGGGGCGAGGAAGCGCTTTTCCTCGGCAAGCCGCTCATCACGACGCGATTTCCCTATCTCATGCAATTTTTTTCAAAAGGGACGGTCTACGTAGAGCCTCGTGCAGAGAGCATCGCTTCGGGGGTGTGTCAACTTCTTAGGGATCGTGAAAAACTGGGGGACGAAATGGTAAGGTTAAGGGATGAGCACATCCGCACCTGGAAAGCATGTCATAGGCAGCTCATTCATTTGATCGAACAGCCGAATTGAACACTGCAGGAGAGTATATGTCGATATTCCAGAATAAAGAACGTCTTATTCATAGATGTAGAATAATGACGCTCCCTCTATGGATCGGAAGGAGTTCATTGAGGATGGCGGCTGCTCGACAGATCAGCCGGAAGAGAGCAGCGGACAGGGCAATGAAATGGCTGTGCCTTGCACAGGACAGGGCGGAGGGAGGTGGTGTGTCGACCGCATACGACCTGCGATACGGTTGGCAGCCCGGTTTTCCTGAAACAACCGGCTATATCGCTCCCACATTTTTTGATTACCATGAAATCACGGGTGATGAGAATTATCGTCAGCGCGCTATAAGAATGCTGGAATGGCTGGTCACAGTGCAGGCGGATGATGGTTCGATCCATGGTATCATCTCGGGAGCGGAACATCCTCTGATTTTCGACACAGGACAAGTACTCTTCGGCTTTGTTCGCGGGTATCAGGAAACGAAGAATGAAACTTTCCTCCAATGCGCTCGGTCGGCGGGGGACTGGCTCATCTCAGTTCAGGATGAAGATGGGAAGTGGAGCCGATTCGAATTCCGTGGAATGCTTCACACATACAATACGCGCGTAGCGTGGGCTTTGATGGAACTCTATCAGATCACCCAAGACTTTAAATATCGAAAATCCGCCGAGCAAAACATCCAGTGGGCCATAAAACAACAACGCGACAACGGGTGGTTCGATCATAATATCATGGAACCGGGAGAACCTGTGTTCACGCATGCCATTGCGTACTCCACGCGGGGTATTTTGGAATGCGGTACATTGCTGAAAGAGGAATGGCTTATCCAGGCAGCCACGAAGACTGCGAATGCTCTCCTCAAATTGGTAAGAAAAGATGGATCCTTTCCGGGCAGTTTTATCCCGGAATGGAAACCAACGACGCGTTCCGTCTGTTTGACCGGCACAGCACAGACGGCTCTCATCTGGCTGAGATTGCATGAAATAACAGGATCGGCCTTGTATTTAAAAGCGGCCACACACGGCATCGACTATCTCATCGGTCATCAGGAGCGTTCATGGATATTCCAGGCCATAGACGGCGCTGTTGCGGGATCGACGCCGATTCAGGGCAATTACCTGCCGTTCAAGTATCTCAATTGGGCTGCAAAATTCTTTGTAGACGCCATTCTTCTGGAGCAGAAAATTGTTGGTTGTGAGGACTTCCAGTGAGCGCAAAAAAGAAGAAAGTCGCCATCATCATCGGCACCCGTCCGGAGATCATTAAGATGTCCCCGATCATCCGTTTCTGCGAGAGAAAATCCGTTCCGATGCTCTTTATCCATACAGGACAGCATTACACGTACAGCATGGACCGTATTTTTTTCCAAGAGCTAAAACTGCCCGAACCCACAAGACATCTGGATATCGGGTCTCATTCGCACGGCAAGCAGACGGGACTTCTTCTCACAGGACTTGAGGAAGCACTCCAAGAAGAGAAACCCGGGATCGTTCTCGTTCAAGGGGACACCAACACGGTGCTTGCCGGCGGACTGGCTGCGTCGAAGTTGTCGATCCCAGTCGGACATGTGGAGGCGGGCCTCCGAAGTTACGACAGGACGATGCCGGAGGAAATAAACCGGGTCCTGGTGGATCATCTTTCTTCCTTTCTTTTTGTACCGACGGAAAACGCCAAAAGGCTTTTACTCAAAGAGGGCATCTCCGAAGATAATATCTTCATTACAGGCAATACCATCGTGGATGCTGTGAACGAAAACAAGCGTCTCTCTATGGGAAAAAGCGGCGTCCTTGAGCAGTTTGGTTTAAAAAAAGGCGAGTATTTTCTCGTGACGCT
>JBDRSZ010000208.1:0-13177 GCA_043824415.1 bacterium
ATGGCTTTTTAAAATCATGTTTCCACTTGAGTGTTTTGGAAAACAACTCATTGGATTCAGAATAAAGAATTCGATTTGACATGTCACTATGGGTATCCAATTTCCCTGTAACTTTATCTATGATTTGAAAATCACAGAACACAATGGGTGCATGCTGCACCGTTTCCAGTTGACGTTTTATTTTATTAGAGGACCACACATCATCCTGATCGATGAATGCGATATAGTCACCCCTTGCAGTTTGTAGTCCGATGTTCTTTCCTGCATTCGGCCCGCTCGTGTGATGTCTTGTCCGAAGAAGACGAATACTTGGATACTTATCGATGATATCATACGTGTCATCCGTGCTATGATCATCCACTACTATGATTTCTACGTCGAAGGTTTTCCATGCGCCTTCCTGTGCAATCACAGAATTCAGGCACTGTTCAATACAACCCGAACCGTTGTACGTTGGGATGATGACACTGACTTTTTTCATTTGCGCCTCCTCCAGGTCTATTAGAATCTCTTCATGGTTGATAATGAACCCTCTCCGAGCTGCCGAATCCGGAGCTCGGAGAGGATTGTGTGTTCATTACGGCAGGACGATTTTAAAGGCAGCTCTGCGGTTCTTCGCCCACGCCGCTTCCGTGCGATTCGGATTTAACGGCCTTTCTTTACCATAGCTAATTGTGGACAGGCGATCAGTATCGATGCCATAGCTTTTGAAATAATTTTTAACAGCATTCGCTCTCCGTTCACCCAGGGCTAAATTATACTCAATCGTGCCCCGCTCATCGCAATGACCCTCAATGAGGATTTTAACCTGGGAGTTTTCCCTTAATTGGCGAGCATGACCGGCTAAAATCTCTCGGCTATCAGGCCGAAGATCATCCTTGTCAAAATCAAAATTGACATCCTTTAATACAAGCGTTCTCCGTACAGTTTCCTTTTCTGCAGGTTTTTTCTCGGCCTTTCCTTCGGAATCACTCTGGGTTGGAATGGGTGTTCTGACTGGTTTTTCCGCTTGTTTCGAGGGTGGTTCAGATATTTTTACTACTTTCTTACTGCATCCTGCATAAAATAAAAAGATGACGCATGCCATTGATGCCCCTAGGATAATGTTGTTTTTCATAGCATACCTCCGATTAGAAAAATCTTTTACTCATTTCTTTTACGTTCTCGATATCGAACGACTTTTCTTTAAAACTTCGCTAAAAACTTATGGATTCGCCATCATGACTCTTCGAGTTTTTTTGCCTCCATAATCCTCCTTTGTGTGTATGATGAATTCCTTTTTTTAAAATGACGACTTGCAGTTCTTTGATGAAAATATACGTTGCTCATGCGTTAAAAATATTTCATCTACCAAAATCTACTGTCGAGTCAACGCCAGTGCCACACAGTTTAGGATCGAGTCCCGACTTGTCGGGATGAAGATCTATCAAATGCTGCATCTTATCCAACATTTCATGTACATCAAACGGCATCTTCAAATAACCATCCGCTCCCAATTGTGATATATATCTCATTGTATAGATATTCGAATATGCCGTGATGACAACGACTGGTAATACGGGGTAGTTTTTTTTGATACTACATAAGAATTCGATACCCAGAGGACCCTGCAGCTTTAAATTGAGAATGAGAATTTCAGGCTTTTTCTTTGATATCATTGCCAGCGCATCTTCTGGAAGAGACGACGTAAATAGCATATACTTCTCTCTTTTCACCAATTTTTTAAATGCAGTGATAATCCCAGGATCATCATCAACGAGCAAAACAATATGTTTCATCAACCGCCTTTCTTTCGATCTTGAGATGTATTCCGCCGACTTATGAATTACGCTTTCTCAACGTCGAAAAAGTAACATTCAAACCGAATAAGACATTCATGTCTGCGATATTGGGTTTATCACTTCGATATTGAGCACCGACATCAAATCCGAGTATATGATTGATAAAATAGCGAGTGCCCACCGTAACCAACCAAACACGATCGATACCACTCTCCTCGACGATCAAATGATTGCCCACCTTCTTTGGTGCGGGAAGGCTCGGAATAGGCTCGAATTCGACCATCATCCATGCTCTTCTAGCGGTTTTCAACTTCATTCCTCCGCAGAATCCATTCAAATTCCTATGATAATAATCCTTTTCCACAGGAACGATTTTATGGTCGTTGTGATCTGTCAGTTTAATCCTGACAGAGTTCATTTTCCATCCGGCGTACACGGAAAGTTCGGGGATATTACCCAGAAAAAACGTTTTGGATCCAACAAGAAAAAGACTCGTCCAACTCTTGAGATATTGATATTGAATGTCGTCCGATTTATAATCCTCAGATACCCATCGCAAGTTATGGCGCAATGCCAATGCAATCGATGGGATGTATGAAGAATTATCTCCAAGATAAGGAACTCTAAACTTTATGGCGGGCACAGCAACAGTCTTTATCCTGCTCCCATTCTTAAATCGATCGACGATTTTTTGAGTATTCAGTTGAATTTCCGTGTAGGGTGCCGTACCGAAACTTACCCGAGTCAGGAATTCGCTGTTCAATCTCCCAAAAGATTGTCCTCCCCCCAAACTGATATTACCCATCGGTAGTATATCTGTCGTAGGAATCGAGAAAAGTCGGCAGGGGTCATTATACTTTGAAGTTTCATCCTTATCACCGACACACTGGCCCATCACATCAGTCATTCCGAATAGAATCATGACAACCGTCCCCACAAGGCAGATCTTCCTTTTTTTCATTGTATGGCTCCTTTTCCTATCCTTTTTATTTTTCACTATAATCATTACATCATAACTATAAACCAAAAAGCGTACCAAACCAAAATCTATTGCATAATGCCAAGATAAATAGAAAGTTAGTCCTATCGGAATATGGGATCGATTATAGGAGGGATATGTAAATACTTTTTATACTCTGTATAGAATATTTACACGGAGCGATAGAATCGTTCGAAGTTGTGAGTAGATTTAAACAAACAGGAAGAATATAACAATTGATATTCAAGTGCTATTTGAATCATTCTCTACAATCATAGTCTCACTTTTAATGCCATACTTCTTAATCCTATCGTAGAGCTTGACCCGTGAGATGCCCAACATCTTGGCTGCCTGGACTTGGTTCCCCCCAGTCTCTCTCAGGACAAAGAGGATCAATTCTTTCTCCATTTCTGACATCACATGTTTAAAAAATTTGCCTTCGAATGTAGCCATATTTTGCTTTGTGATCAGAGGATGTATACATCTATCATCTGATATTTCTCTCACTGTTTTTCTTTCTTGAAACTCCTCAGTGATGACATCAAAAGGAATGACATTGCTCTTGGACAATACAATAGCACGCCGAATAACGTTCTCCAACTCACGAACATTCCCAGGCCAGTGGTATTTCTGTATTTCCTTCAACATCTCATTCGATATGGTCACGTCTTCTTTGCCTAACGCTGTGGAATGTTTATTTAAAAAATACGCTACAAGTTCAGGTATGTCGTTCTCCTTCAATCTCAAAGGAGGCAGTGTAATCGTCACAACTTTAATTCGATAGTAGAGATCTTCACGAAATTTCCCTTCTTCGATGGCTTTTTCTAAATTCCGATTTGTGGCGGCAATCACACGAACATCCACCCGGATGCCTTGCTCACCGCCTAAGTGTTCAAAACAACCCTCCTGTAAAACCCTCAGGATTTTTGATTGCGTCGATAAAGTCATATCCCCGATTTCATCCAAGAAAATCGTTCCGCCATCGACCTGCTCGAACTTTCCAATTTTGCGCCTGCTTGCACCCGTGAATGCGCCCTTTTCGTAGCCGAAAAGTTCACTTTCGAGCAGCGTTTCCGGTATGGCTGCACAGTTGATTGCCAGAAATGGCTTATGAGATCGGCTGCTATGCTGATAAATGGCCCTTGCTACGAGTTCCTTCCCCGTCCCACTCTCTCCTCTCAGTAGAATATTGACATCACTTCCGGCAACGCGGCCAATCATTTTATAGACTTCCCGCATGACAGGACTGCTTCCGATAATTCGATCTCCGGTTCGGTCCTTCTCATCCGTTTTATCGATGACTACCTGAGTTCGCATTAATTGACTATTCTTCAAAGCTTCATCTATCAGCACCTTCATAGAAGGAATATCAAAAGGTTTCAGGATATAATCGTATGCACCGAGCTTCGTCGCTTCGATTGCTGTTTCCATCGTACCGAAAGCAGTGATGATTAAAACGACGGCTTTTGAATCTGCAGCTTTTATGTTTTTTAGTAGGTCTAAGCCAGACATGTCCGGTAGCCGTACGTCGAGAATGATGAGATCGTACTTTTTATTCGAAATCATTTTCAACGCTTCACCACCATTTTTAGCGGTTTCAATATTGTATTTCTGCTCTTCTAAGAATCGTTGAAATGAATAACGAACACTTTCCTCGTCATCGACAACCAGTATTTTTCGTAGCATGTTGTCCTCTCGTAAATGGTAAGTTGATAATAAAAATAGCGCCTCTATTCCGATTATTCATCGCTTCTATCCATCCATTATGATTACGTATAATTTGATGCGCGATCGAAAGACCAAGTCCTGTGCCATCTTCCTTGCCCGTTACCAAGGGATCGAAAATGGTATCCAGTATTTCAATCGGTATTCCTGTACCTGTATCTTTGATCCTTATTTGCAAATATTGTAATTTATCCGAAGGATTCACATGGATTCTTGTATTCAATTCTATCATCCCGTTATTGTCCATGGACTGAAGAGCATTCAGAATGATGTTGACTAAAACCTGTTGGATTTGTTCTTTATCAGCATGAATGTGAGCGTCCTTCGCCTCGAGGGTTTTAATCAATTTCACTTTTTTATTTTTTATCTGAGGTGCTAATAGATTCAATGTATGAGTTATTGATTCATTTATATCAGTCAGTCCATAAGTAGGATTTGGCGGGCGGGCAAAATCGAGAAAGTTTTGTATAAACTTCTCCATCCGATTGATCTCTTTAAATATAACTTCATAATCCTTTTCTGTCCGTGCATCTGTCTTCGCTTCTTTATGTAGCGAATAAATAAGCATCTTAATCGCAGTCAAAGGATTCCGGATCTCATGAGCCAAACCGGCTGCAATTTTACCCAAAGCGGCGAGTTTCTCAGAACGTATCAGCATCTGCTGACTCCTCTGAAAATCTTTATTCGTCTCATGCACTTTGTCGATCAAATTCCGAACATATTTATCCAGATGCTCTAATTCGGTTTCCTTATCGATATCGACCTTTTCAACAATCTCACCTTCAGTAACGCCTTTCACCTTCAACACCAATTCATAGATCGGATGGGTAATACTGCGTGTTAAAAAAAATCCAAGACCGAGCCCACAAAGAATTCCAACAATTCCGATTCCAACCATAATCCTATTCACGGCCCGATTATCCCTCTCAACCAACCGGCTCGAATTCAGCATGAATTCTTCATTTATTGTTAACATCGCTTCGCATTTTTCATAGATGAGATCAAATGCATTTCGCATATCTCTTTTGAGTAGTGTTGCTGCACTTTCTACTTTTCCTTCTTGGTAAAGGAGTACAACTTTTTTTTGTAACTCGATATACTTATTAAAAAGTTTGAAGATTTCATCAGCGATGATACGCTCGTCGTCTGTATGGGTTCTTATCCTAGCTTCATCAAACCACTGATTAAATATCGATTTTTTACTACTGAACAATTCGAGCCATTTAGGATCTCCGTCGAGAAGGTAGTATGAAGTAAATCCTTTCATATCCAACAAGGCAATCTCCAATTCCTCAGCGGCTTTCTGGCTCGAAACATTCTCGTCCAAAATGCGGTGCGTATTCCGCAGCATTCTATTCGTGTACAGGATAGTAAAAACGCACAGAAGAATGAGCAAACAGCTCATGACGAGAAAGCCGCCCATCATTCGAGGACGAATTCTTAACTTCACGGATGTTGCTCCTTTATCAATGAGATACGATAGAAAACAGGAACGAAATCCAACATTTCAATTTATTTGCAGGTTCTTTCATCATCCAAGAATTCAGCTCTACAAACATGAGCAAAATTTTAGAAGTATCCATTTTCAAGATAAGGATATTGAAGAACCTATTGCCCCACCGACAGTGCAATCAACCATTGGGCATAGTAATACATTCCTAAAATCCAAGGCTGCGCACACTTCATCATTCTTTTAAACTTATTGATAGCAAGGACACTGTCCGAAACGACAAACAACACAGCCCCCATAAAAGCAAATAGCGTGCTATTCTTGCTCAGTTGAACCCATTGCTCCAAAGACTGCCAAACCATGACAACGATGACTGCGACATACACGAGAACGGGAAACTTCATCCGTCCCAGAGACGGAAATAAAAAGAAGAACATCGCAAGTCCGTATACGGCAAACGGAAGCAGTCGCCACGAGATTTGAAGACCGACATCCGAAGAAAACGCCAAGATGTAGAACACATGTCCCATCAAAAAGCCGGTGAGGCCGACTGTGAAAAACCGCTCGGGAAACATCAGAAAAATATCGCCTGCCAGACAAAAAGCAAGGCCCGTCACGATCCACATGAAATAGGACGAATCGTTCGACCTCCCTATAAGCACTGCCAAGAACAGAATACAAACCGTTGTCAACGGTTTGAACACATAGAAAAGGACATGCTTCTCCCGCACACGGGCCCGGATAGCTACAACGGAAAAAGCGGCAATGATGAGCGACAGAACGGCTGTCTCCAAGTTCAGCATGCGAATTCTTCTCCATCCTCCTTGAAAGAAACCTCGTGCGTCACGATTCCTCCGATGCGGAAATCACGCATCCCGTCTGAAACCAGCCATCTACAGCAGTTTGGGACGGATTGGCTATATCTATGGCATTCCTGTTTTCATCAGTGTGAACATGCATCATGAAAGTAAATCCGACACGGCTTATTTCATAAACTTCAAAGAATGCCGCCTAGTGTCTGCAACAACAAATACAGGCCGACCAAGAGCAGTAAAACATGGATGCAGCGGTCGAACCGCCCTTCAGGGAGAATGCGATGCAAACGCCCACCGGCCCAAATAGCAAGCAGGACTGCGGGCAGCACGAGGATATAATACTGAAAAACGACTCGGGTCCACAATCCGGCAGTCCCGTGGCCGACGACGATGAGCAAACCCGTCGGGAAAAAATACCCCTGCAGCGTCGCTCTGAATGTTTGCGGGGGCCATCTCCTCAACGATCCATAAACCACGACGGGCGGCCCGTTGGTGTTGTACGCGCCGCCCAAAATCCCGGCGATGAACCCGAACAGGAAAGCGGATTTGTCCGTCATCAGCGTCCAGAGTGCAGGTTGAACAAGGCGGTACAGCGCAAACACGACGAGAAGTACGGCCAGAATGACCTTCATCATACCCTCGTTCGATTCTTTTAAAAACAGCAAGCCGACCGGAATCCCCGCCAGTGTCGACACGATCAACCGCCACGCACTCCGCAATCGGACACGACGCCAGTTGCCTGTGAGAATGACCAGAGCGGTCGTGCTGGCGGTCAAAGCCACCAGGGGTGTCGCCGTTTTCAAACCGAAGATCACAGCTAAAATCGGCATAGCGATCAGAGCGTCTCCGAATCCGAATGCAGACCGGACATACGTCGCGATGAAAATAATGCAAACGACGAGAATCGTGGTTGAATCAAAAAACATCAATCTCTGAAACCCATCATTCCTTCGGTTTTTCGGACACGTCTCCACCCTCCGGGACATCCCGACCGCGCAGATATTTTTCGAACCACTTCATGATACGCGCCGAAACATCCATCAGAAATTTTGGTTCCCGCGGCCCGTGGGGCGTTCTAGGATAGACCACCATCTCTGTGGGGACGCCCCGCCTTTGGATCGCCACGTAAAACTCCTGGCCCTGCGTGAAGGGCACTCTCAGATCGTTTTGACCGTGAATGACCTGCGTCGGCGTCATCACATTCTTGATTCGATACATCGCCGAATGCCTCTCGTACGTCTCGTAATCATCCCAGTACTCACCCCCCATGTGGGCTGTGAGATAATCAGGGATATCCGTCGTGGTTGTCATGCTGACGAGGTTGGGCAGGCCCGCGCCCATGCTGGCCGCCTTGAATCGGTTCGTCTTCGTCACGATGGTCGACGTCATGTATCCGCCGTAGCTCCACCCCATCACGCAGAGGCTGTCCTCGTGCGCCACACCCATCTCAATCACCTTGTCCACGCCGCTCATGATATCCTCGAAATCCCCGAATCCCCAGTCCTTCACGTTGGCGTATCGGAAATCCTTCCCGTATCCCGTGCTCCCCCTCGGATTCGGCCTGAAGATGGCGTATCCGTTCTGCGCAAAATACTGAAGCATGTAGATACCCGGACTACCCGTGAAGCTCCGGCTGAAAACACCCGCCGGCCCGCCGTGAATGTCCGCGATCAAGGGATACCGCCGTCCTTCCACGTAATCCACCGGATAGGTGAGCAGCCCTTCGATTTCCAGGCCGTCCTTCGATTCCCACGAGATGACCGCCGTCCGCCCCATTTGGAACTCGGGTATTTCCGCGTGTACATCGGTGAGTCTGATTTTCTCAAATTTCTTGATGGAGGAAAGATACACATCCGTGGGAAGATCCGGCGTCTCGTACGTGAAGGCCATCCGTTTTGACTCTTTATCGATCGAGACGGAGCCGATGACACCGTCCCCCGACGTGACGAAGCGGGGCGCCTTTCCATCGATGGGAACGGTCAGCACGTGCCTCGTCGTACGAATCGATTCGATGACATACACAGTCTTGCCGTCCTTCGACCAGCCGAGTATCCCCACGTTCCGATCCGGCGTGTCGGCCAGTTTCTTGGGATCACCACCCGCACTCGACACGAGATACAGATCCCGAAGGCCGACGGGTTCCGGCTTTCCTCCGTGAGACGAGAAGGCGACCCACTTCCCGTCGGGCGAATAAAGGGGACTCGAATCCACACCCGGCCAATCCACGAGGCGAGTGACAGCGCCGCTGTCCGCGGGAACGACAGAGATGTCGCTGTGCTGAAATCCTGTGTTGATTCTCGGATCCGGTTGGTGCGAAAAAACGATCGATCTGCCGTCCGGCGACCAATCGAAATCCGTGACATGGAAATCTCCTGAAGTCAACTGTTTCGTATCGCGCTTCCCTTCTTTATTTTTCTGAATGCTGGTCTTATACAAGTGTGCATACTTAAAATCCTGATCCACGAGGATGACATCCCGTTTCTCCTTCTTCTGCTTTTTTTCCTTCTCCGTTTCCGGATCCTGCATCGTGTAGGCAATGAACGCACCGTCCAGAGACCAGGCATAGGCTCCAACACCCGACTCCGCATCCGTGACCTGCTCGGCCTCACCGCCCGAGACGCGCATCACCCAGACCTGGTTTTTCTCCGAACGGGACGACATGAAAGCGAGATACTTCCCGCACGGAGAGAACGATGGATTCGAGCATGCTTTCTCACCCCGCGTGTACTGGACGTTCGTCCGGCCGTCCGCTGAAACCAGCCAAATATGGCTCAGGTACTCCGATTTCTCTCCTTCCATCAACGGCTCCCGGACGATATATGCAATCCATTGCCCGTCCGGTGAAATAGCAGTGCCGCCGATACTCTTATACTTCATGGAATAAGCCGGCGTCCAACGGTCCGTCGTCCCTGAATCCTGTGCTCGGACCGATAGAACGATTCCCCAAAAAATAAACGCCAAGAAAAGAAAAAAACTCGTGCCCATTCGCTTTTTCATATCACTGTTCCTCCATAGTTGAACCATTGAAGTTGAATCCACATTTCAGTTGAACAGACATTCTCGTTGAACAGACATTCTTGTCTGTTCTCATTTTTATCTATTTTCATTCATATCTGTTCTCACTCATCCATTCTTATTGTCCTCTTCCTTCTGTAAATCATCGACCCAATTCTCATTGTAAAACCAGAACGGATAATCTTCAGCCCTGTCTGCCAATCCTGCTTTAACCGGATTAAAATACATGTATCTTACCTTTTGCTGTAATTCTTCCTCATTCCGAATAATTCGATCATACGACTCGTCCTGCCAGACAGTCCCTCTCATATTCCTGTATTCATTGATGAGTCTGGCCGAGACACCCTTAATCCCTTTCATGACCCGACTTAATAAATAATTGGGCAAGGGCTTGAATAGTAGATGTACATGATCCGGCATGACCATCACAGCAATCAAGGCATAGAATCTTCCATTACCCCGGGTAATGTGACAGAACACAATCTTGCGCTCTTCATAGCTTAACATACCAGTCTTAAGTCTGAAAGTCACAAAATAAACAGATCCTTCCAAAGTCCAGTGGGGAAGGTTTCTTTTAGTGATTTGTAATTCCATTCCTCCATGTTTCCTATCAATTCTTTGCACAGCATCAGCCACAGGCAAGAATGCCTGTTATACCATTGACAGATAGAACAGACATTCTTGTCTGTTCTATCTGTCTGTCCTCCACTCACCACCACCAACCCGTCCGTCTGTAGATCTGTACCCGCTCCTTCTTCTCGAATAAGAAGACAAGGACCATTCCCACTACAAAACCTCCGATGTGGGCGAACCAGGCGACTCCTCCGCCCTGCATTCCAAGCGATCCAAATCCGCTGAACACCTGCATGATGAACCAGAATCCCAGTACGAAAAGCGCTGAGACGCGCACAACCCGTATGATGAAGAAGAAAAAAATGAGCACATGCACTTTTGCACGCGGAAATCGCATGAAGTAAGCGCCCAACACGCCGGAGATCGCTCCGCTCGCCCCGACCATCGGCATGGTCGAATTCGGGTCGATCATCACGTGCGTCAACGTAGCCGCCAGCCCGCAGCACACATAGAATAGAAAAAACCGGCCGTGTCCCAACAGCGCCTCGACGTTGTCCCCGAAAATCCAGAGATAGAGCATATTGCCCAAGAGGTGAAAAACGCCGCCGTGAACGAACATCGACGTGAAGAGCGTCAAGACGTTGGGAATATCTGACTGAAAATGCGGCGGAAGACTCGGATACTCGCTGAAATGCGTAATCTCCCAGGGAATCGTTCCCATTCGATACACGAAGGCCTGGCTTTCAGGCCCGAGAGTCCATTGGTATGCATACACCGCCGCATTGCCCAGTATCAACAGGATGGTTATAATAGGAAAAGCGTAGGTAGGATTATCATCCTTGATGGGGATCATGCCGCATCTTTCATCATCGGAATGAAAACGATTCTTTTAAATTTCTTGATCTCCAAGAACCATTCGGCCTCAAATCCGGCCTGCAGAATTCAATTCGGTAATCACATCAATGTATCATGGATCGATGTTGAATCGACTCCGTCTTTTGGTCATGTTCCCCGCCCTGTCGCGAATCGTCACATCAAGAACATGCTCCCCGAAACCCAACGGTTCTTCGACGAGATGAAATCCCAAATTGTCGAAAGGGCGGTACTCCACGATAAGGCGGATGCCGTCCAGCCGGATAATGTAGTTATCCTCTCCCGAAATCCCGGAAAGCGTGTCCGCGAAACTGATGGCAATTCGTGGAGTCCTGTCTCGAAGATGACTATCGGGTCTCGGCGATATGGAACGAATCTCCGGTGGAACCGTATCCTGAAGTATCGTATAGTTGCTCAGGCTGCCCGTCCATGCAGCCATCCCTCCGTTTTCCCACTGTCCTCCCATGTAAGACGCCCGACCCTCTCGGCCAATCGCGTAAATGCTCACATTCCTTTCTCCACCCTTTTGGGCTTGAGCACCCATAAATACTTTCACCCTCCCCTTGAGAGGAATATCCTGCGGAAACAATGTATACTGCCGATCCACGATTCCATCGGGACGGAAGAAAGAGGATTGGTTGCAGAAACCAAAGAACGACTTGTACACGGCATGACGCGGAAAAACGACTTTGCACATTCCATCGGGTGAAAGGATCGTTCCTCCTTCGGATGGAGAGATTCTGAACACCTGAATCGTATCTCTGACGACTTGTTCCAGGTCCGGCCCGTGGAGAAAACGCAGCTCTGTGATCATCGTCCCATCGGATGCGCTCTCCAACGGATATGCGCCAATGTACTCACAGTCGTTTTTTGCCGCCATTGGAACGGACATCCGATGCCATGAATTCATCTCGACATTTACTTCGGGAGGCTGGATCAGAGGCCGCTCGGAGCGGACGCGGAAGCGTATGTACTCCTCGAAGAAATGCTTCTCTAATTCGACTCTGTTCGGTAGATTATCCGTCCATGGATCGACTCCCGTTCGGACTACTCCTGCTCCACCCTCCGAAAAAAGATCGACCATAGGAACGATTCGTAGGTCGCCCCTAACTTCAGAGACATTTCCAAAATAATCAACCGCCTCGATCAAAAATGCGTGCTCCCCCTCTTCGACGATGACAATTCCGTCCGCTTCCTCCGAGACGATGCCAGAGGAACCCGCCAAATCCGTCCCTCCCATGCCCTGCCCGACACAACAGAGAATGCCCGCATTCATTCCCGCAAGCTCGTGCAGAAGAAGCTCATTCCCCGTGTCCCGAAATAACTTGTGAAACAGACCCCATCCCCACATCTTGAGCCGATAGTCCCGGTCCAGCTCCACCTGGCTCGACCTGTCGTACGAGAAACGATCATACCGAATCCCGAAGACGAGCCTTCCATCCACGAAAAATCGGATCCCATACGGAGAAAATTGATTCGAAGCTCCGTTTGCCCGATCATACACTGAGACGGAAAAGCCAAGCCTTCCCCATCCCGTGATCGTTTCATTGAGCGAATAGGCACCTTCGCCCCTCTTGGTCAAAGAAAAATTCTTCGGCTGGAAATCACCGTCAACGTGCGACCCAAAACTCAAGGGAGACACTGCGATGGATGTCATCGTGGGCGGGATCGAATCCTCGATGGGCAAATTCAACGCAAGCGGATTAAAAGGACGGTTCAGGCTGTCTCGTACCTCAAAATGGAGATGGGGCACGCCGTTTCCCGTGGACCCGGTAAATCCGATGAGGTCGCCCTTCTGCACACGAAAAGATCCGGGCCGTAAATATCGCTCAACAGCAAAGCGTCCCGAACGCTTCTGTTCTTCTTTGATGATGTATTCAATCCGATCCGAGAACCGGGAGAGATGCGCATACACCATCGTCATGCCGTTATCCGACAAACAATAGACGACTCGGCCGTATCCGTA
>JBDRSZ010000209.1:0-9165 GCA_043824415.1 bacterium
CGTATATACAATAAAGATCATCTATTTGAGAATTATATGTATGCGTATTTATGAAACTATGTACTAAGGCTATCGAAGAGATGAAGCAGGGCGCAGGGGATTTCAGGGGTGCGTCTGTGTGGTCATTCGTCATCCGGTTCATCGCACCCGTGATTATCTTCCTCATCCTGTTGAGCAGTTTCCTGTAGACCGTTCGTTGACATTATCGTTTTACTAAAAAAGAGCGTTCTATTCTCCGGCGGAATTACCGCGTTATGGGATTGTCGAACGCTTTTTATTTGTGATGGAAAACGCGGACGGCTGTTCGAATGGATGCAGGGGGTACCTGATGCACACACCCGGTGAAACCGCTTTACGGGGAAAACGGGAGTGGGAAGAGTTTCAATCTTCTTGGAATGGAGGTGGATTCTCCTCTTCCGCGCAGCCAGAATTTTTTAGATAGATGAATCGTTCGAGGAGGTTGATGTATTGGCTCCATCTGCGGCCGGGTTCGGAATCCCGTTCGACGATGTGCTGGACCGCATTGGCTTTGGAGTCCATTTCGTCTGCGTAGTAGAGGATGATGGCTTCGAGTGTGGCGGGCAGGACGGGCGAGCCGTGTTCGAGTTTGCCTTGGTGGCTCAGGATAAGATGGAGGATCTGTTTTTTGAGTTCTTGGGGGAACGCGTCCTCGGTTTTTTCTATTTCTTCGATCGTCGTTCTAATGCGCTGCGCTCCGATGGAGATGTGGCCCCAGAGTCGGCCTTCGTCGGTGTATTCGATGAAACCCTGATCGTACCGATATTCCTCGATCTTTCCGATGTCGTGGAGGAGAGCTCCTGTGATGAGGAGATCCCTGTCGGCTTTGGGATACAGACGCGCCATCGTTTCGCAGATTTGCACGACGGCCAGCGTGTGCTCCAAAAGTCCGCCGATGTAGGCGTGATGCCAGAGCTTTCCGCCGGGCGCTTCGTTGAAACGCTCAATCCACTGGGAATCGACGAATACGTGTTGGAGCAGACGCTTTAAGGGCGGACTCTGAATGGATGCGATGGTCTCGTTCACTCGGATCATCAAAGCATCCCGATCGATTTCCCCTTGCGGTATAAAATTTTTCGCATCCACGTGGTCGGACGGTTCGGATTTTCGGATCTTTTCAACGGACAGTTGGAGCGCATCGCGGTACGTCATGACAGTGCCTCTGACTTTCACGATGTCTCCGACGCCGATGGTTTCGTATACCGATTTAGCGTCATCCCAGAGGGTTGCCGTGATCCTGCCCGTGTCGTCTCCCAGTCCAAGCAGCAGATAGGGGGTTCCGTCTGCTTTGGTTTTAAGTTCTTTTTTGCGGACGACGAAAAAACTTGTGACCTTTTCGCCGGGTTTGAGTTCCCGTGCTTTTTTTATTTCTTTGCTTCGTTCAGTCATGAGCTCCTCCAGGCAGGAGTGTGAGAAGATCCCAACCCGCACGGACAATCTTTGTCGTATCGATGAGGTTGGGATGATACGCATTTCCGAGATAGAGCTGAACTTGGTCCTTGTAATGGTCGTCCATCGGCTGGCCCGATTGTCCCGTTGGGATAACCGAGATGGAATTATCGGGGTTGCTCAGGTCGATGATGACGCGTGCGGAAGTTCCCCATTGGACGCTGTAGGGTTTCGAGAGGTCGTATCCGGTACAGAGTACTGTCGTTCCGGATCCTGCGGCATGGAAAGGGCCGATGTTGAATATACTGCTCAGGAGCGAATTCTGCCCCAGGGGATGCTTGAACGTAAGGGCATGGAGTTCTCCCCACGTCCACTTCGAGACAGATTTGCCCAGTCGTTCTTTGAGGTATGAGACTGTTTCGCGAAAACCGGCCGCGATGATGTCTCTCTTTCTTTCGACGGTATTCTCGGTCGTAACATCATCGATCCATGGAGAATCCTCCGATCTGAGGATTCGAACGAGCGCTTCGAGAGGGGGGCCGTACAGTTCAACGAAGGCATTGAATAGGGAGTCCCCGAGTTCGTCACGGAAGAGATTGCCGAGTATTTTTCCGACGAAGACTTCGAACAGTGCGGCTTCCGGGCTTCCGGTCCTCATTCTCGCGTCCCATTCGAAAAGCTTCGTGAACGATTCCCGTTCCAGCTGATCATCGAAGGGAAAAGTCTCCAGTACAGGCCGGAGCAGCGTCATCATTTCTTCTGCGAAGGCCGATTGGATGTCCAACTGGATTTGCTTAAAGTCCATGACCGAGTATTTTTCTTTTTCCGAAAGGAGGCGGTGTATTCTCTGAATCCGCGAAGGAAGAGCGAACAGGTCGGAAATAAAGTAAGATGATTCTGTCCTTTCATTGGCGGCCGCTAAAAATCCTTCTTTCGGATTCTTGCGCGAGGGCAGGGCGTCGTAGGGGATGAATCCTTGCCAGTCCGAATCAGGATTTTCCCCGAGTCTCGGAAGATAGCCGGGTTCGTTCGTTTTGATGGGGATGCGTCCCGCCGCCTGGATTCCGATGTTTCCGTCGCGGTCTGCGTAGATGAATTGCTGGGGTGAGATGCCGTATTCCCTCAAGGCCTCGCGGAAGGAGTCCCAGTCGTATGCGTGATTCAAGCGGTAGTAGGCCAATCCGTCGTCGCTGAAGTCGTGGCCTGTCCATCGGATGGAAACGGCGGAACGGCGCGTGTCTTTCGTACGAAGAACTCCGGGCATGACGGGTCCGTGACGCGTCTGCAGGATGCGCAACCGGATTGGGGCCCCTGTTCTGAGAGGGATGGATTCCTCCACGATTTCCGCATTCCTGTAGGAGCCTCCGACCATGTATCGCACGGAATCGACGGGATGGAATGTTTCGATGAAGAGGTCCATGTCATCGGCCATGAGGTTCGTCAAACCCCATGCGATGTTTTCGTTGCTGCCGATGATGACCGCCGGTAGGCCCGGGAGCGAAAGGCCCGAAACATTGAATCCGCCGACGACGATATGGATTTCGTAAAAAACGGACGGATTCGACAGGGCGAGGTGGGGATCATTCGCCAAGAGGGGTTTTCCGGTGACGGAACGATCGCCCGAAACGACCCAGCCGTTGCTGCCCGCACCGATTTTCGATGAAAATCCGATTGGCCCGGCCTGAGGGATGTCGTCCATTAATTTCGACAGGAAACGTTCTTTGGAGAGTGCGTGGCCGGGCGAGCCGGGTATGATGCCAGGGAGGATGTGCCCGGCTTTCTCTATGCCGATCTTCTCGACGATCGTTCCCAGAATCGCATCCGTTTTCCATGCCGTGCTGGAGTTCAAGGCGAGCCAGCGCGAAATGGCTACGCAGTCTTCGATCCGCCACTCCGACGGCTTGTAGTCGAGGACGAGGAATTCGATGGGAAGATGAGAGATGTTCTCTTCGATGCAGGCGTTCACGCCGTCGGTGTAGGCTTGATACACCGCCATCGATTGGGGTGACAGTCCGGGCACGATGCGGCGCGCCGTCCGACCGATGCCCACGATGAGCATCAGGCTGTCGCTCTTGAGTGTGGAGCGGCCGAAAATTTCCGACAGCTTGCCTTCGGCTGCCCTTCTCCAGAGATCCATCTGCCAGAGTCTGTCCTGCGCCGTGACGAATCCCTGGGCGAAGAAGAGGTCGTGCTCATTTTCGGCGAGGACGTGGGGAATGTGGTAACTGTCCCGATAGACTTGAACAGGAGCTTGCAAGCCGGAGAGCCGTATTTCACCTCGGGTCTGAGGTAGCGAGCCCGTCACCATCCTGTAGCCCTTGATGCAGAGGGCGAGGAGGCCGAGGCCGATGATAAATACGATGATGAGTCCGATTTTTAACCATCGTGGCATGACGAATTTATGGTAATGAATAGGAAGATGAATGTCAAGTTGAAAAGTAGAATGACCAGGAGTGTTCCATAAAAATTTATAAAGAACTTACTCTGTTCTTCTCAATTAAAATGCAATAAAACCGTTCAGAATGAGGATATTGTCCTTTTCTTGAAAGAAAAGGACTAAAAGAACTCGCCTTTTTGAATACGCTTGTGGAAGCGTGAGTTTTTAATATTCCTTGTCATTGAGTCCGCCTCCCCGTTTCCCCTTCGCCTTCCCGAGGACTCGGGAAGAAGCTCCACCCCTTATTTAGATCGGTTTACAGTCATCCGTGCGATGGTTCAAAAAGGCGTACCTTCCCGCTCCCCTCCGGGATGTTTTCGGATATTGAGCGAGTTTTATGTTTTTATTTTTTCACTGTGTTATTGATGAAGATTTGGGATCATTCAATCAAGTCGAAAACGCTTGATATTGTCCGCGTCATTATTTATTTTTTTCAGAGTGGATGAATGGGATTTACCTCTGTATCAGCATTCTATTTTTCATGAAAGGAAATCGCTATGTTTGAGAAGGCCATTTACGTCGAGCGGAGAAAGCTGCTGAAGAAGGCGATAAAATCGGGCGTCGTCCTTTTCTTGGGGAATGAAGAAAGCGCGATGAACTACCCGGCGAACACGTATCCCTTCAGGCAGGACAGCACGTTCCTCTATTATTGGGGATTGGATTTTTCGGGACTCGCGGCGATCATCGATGTGGACAACGATGAGGAGATGCTCTTCGGGTATGATTATACGGTGGACGATATCGTCTGGATGGGACCTCAGGAGACGATGGTCGAGAAGGCGAAAAGGGTCGGCGTCAAACGGTCGGGATCGCCGGCGGATCTCGAGGAGAAAATCAAGGATACGGTGCGTCGGAAGCGGAAGGTCCATTTTATTCCTCCCTACCGGGGAGAGACGATTGTAAAAATCGCCGATCTGACGGGCCTCCCTCATTCCCAGGTCAAGAGCAGCGCTTCGAAAGATTTGATCCGGGCGGTGGTTGTGCAACGATCCTTGAAAACGGAGGCCGAGGTCAAAGAAATCGAGACGGCTCTGGGCATCAGCTACGAGATGTATCGTACGGCGATGCGGTCGACTAAGCCCGGACTGTACGAGTATGAAGTCGCGGGCGCGGTCGAAGGGAAGGTATTATCGTCCGGAAGCCACGTGTCGTTCCCCATCATTTTTACGATTCACGGCGAGGTGCTCCACGGTCATTCCCACGAGAACGTCATGAAGGACGGCGATCTTTTGATCCTGGATTGCGGAGCGGAGTCGCCCCTTTATTACGCGAGCGACATCACACGGACGTATCCCGTCAACGGGAAATTTTCAGGAATACAAAAAGACATTTATCAGATCGTCCTTGCGGCGAATGTGGAGGCGATCAAGATGATCCGTCCCCGTATTCCGTTTCGGGATGTGCACATTCATGCGGCCAAAACGATTGCTGGCGGGTTGAAGCAGCTCGGTTTCATGAAGGGCGATACGGACGAAGCGGTAGCCGCGGGCGCGCACGCCCTGTTCTTCCCGCATGGTCTGGGCCATCATTTAGGGCTCGACGTGCACGACATGGAAAATTTCGGCGAGGATTACGTGGGGTACGACGACGATGTCAAACGGAGCGACCAATTCGGGCTGGCCTACCTGCGGCTCGCAAAGAAGCTCCAACCCGGGTATGTCGTCACGGTCGAGCCTGGGATTTATTTCATGCCGGAGCTCTTCACCCAGTGGAAGTCGCAGAAAAAGTGTGCGGGTTTCATCGACTACAAAAAGGTTGAATCGCATTTGGGATTGGGTGGGTTTCGTGTCGAGGATGACGTGCTCGTGACGAAGGACGGGCATCGGGTGCTCGGAAACTCCATCGCGAAGACCGTGGAAGAAGTGGAAGAGTGGTGCGGTTAAGGAAACGGCAGGCGGAAGATGGGAAACGGGAGACCGGAGACCGGAGACAGGAAGGGGACACTTATATTCTAAATTGGAGTTTATCCTTCAGGATTTTATGGGGTGGCTGGGGGAAGGAAGAAGAGAATAAAAAGCTGACGCCTTAATTCCTAACATAGGAGATGAACGGCTGAAGCCTGAATTCCGAAATTCGTTGTGTGTTTTCAAACAGCGAGGGCGAAATGAAGAGTCGAATTATTTTCATCCTGCTTGTACCGGCGTTCCTTTTTTCTCAGGAGGCCGTTCAGTTTGATAACTACTTCATCGACAAAACGATGCGCATCGATTATTTTCACGTGGGCGATGCGAAGGAAGAGATCATCACAGTTGATCAAATTTACGAACAGGGCATCTGGGCGGGCAGCCGTATGCATCTGGTCGATCCTTTCAACAACGGGAAGTACTGCGTGAAGGTGTACGACGTCGCATCGAACCGGCTTATCTACTCGAAAGGATTCGGGTCGTATTTCGGCGAGTACCAGACGACGGACTCCGCTGTTCGCGGCGTGAAACGGACGTACCACGAGTCGGCGCTGATTCCTTATCCGAAGCATCCGATCCTGTTCGTTTTAGAGGGGAGAGACCGGACGAATATCCCCCACCCGATCTTTACGGAGCGGATCGATCCATCGTCGATTCAGATTATCAAAGAGAAACCTCCCGCTGATGTGCGGGTGTACGAGGCACACAAGAACGGCGATCCGCATCGAAACGTGGATTTTGTTTGGATTGCGGAGGGATACGCCGAGGAAGAATACGGCAAGTTCAAGAAGGACGTCGATCGGTATGTGAATGTCCTTTTCAGTCAGGAACCGTATAAAAGTCATAAAGACCGGTTCAATATCACCGGTGTTTTTAAACCATCCGCAGAGAGCGGTGTGGATGAACCGAGGCAGTCGGTCTACAGGAACACGGCTGTGAGTGCGTCCTTCAACGCGCTGAATTTAGACCGGTATCTTTTGACGGAGGACAACAAGGCGTACAGAGACATCGCTTCGCGCGTGCCGTACGACGCCATCGTCATCCTGGTGAACAGCGAGCGATACGGCGGAGGCGGCATCTACAATTTCTATACGGTCTCGACGGTGGATCATGCTTTGAGCGAGAATGTGTTTCTCCACGAGATGGGTCATGCGCTTGTCGGACTCGCGGATGAGTACTATTCTTCGGATGTCTCGTACAACGAGTTCTATCCGAAGGGCGTGGAGCCCCTGGAACCCAACATCACCGCGTTGCTCGATCCTTCGAACATCAAGTGGAAAACGCTCCTTTCTCAGGGAATTGATGTCCCTACGGACTGGGGTAAAGAGGGGGTGGAACGTCTCCAGGCTGAAATGAGGAAAATCAGTCAAGAGATGCAGAAGAAAGTGGCTCAATTGAAGGAAGACGGTGCTGCGGAAGAAGCGTTGGAGAAGGAAAGGGCATCGTTCGGAGAGAGATCGAAGATTGTCGGCGAGGAATTACAGCGGGTTCGATCGGACTATGCCTTTCTTCAGGGTAAGGTTGGAGTGTTTGAGGGTGCGGGGTATGCTGCGAAGGGACTGTACCGGCCTGAACTGAACTGTATGATGTTCTCGAACGAGAGGAAGGAATTCTGCAGAGTGTGTCAGGATGCGATTGTACGGATGATCCGGCATTATAGCGAATGAGAGAGGATCGGCCCGTTTGATCGCGATCATATAAAAATTATCGTATCGGTTCGGATACACGGATGGGATTCAATGAATAGGAGAACGGATCATGACGACGAGAAGAGAATTCATCAGGAGTACTGCCATCGCAGCCGGAGGCGCGGCATTGTTAGGCAGTCCGTTTGTGGGAGGATGCCAAGGAGGGCGCGGGAGGAAGAGTCGCGTCGTTTCCGTTTCGGCGGAGGATATGCTGACGGACCTCAAGTATAACGCAGACGCTGTTCAGAGGACATTTGCAAAAGGAATGATGGAGCTGACCGGAGAGAATTCGGCTGAGAATGCCTGGTCGTCGTTGTTCTCGCCCGACGATGTCGTGGGGATCAAGATCAACTGCATCGGCGCGCCCAAGATTTCCTCTTCCTTGGAGTCGGTCGAAGAGACGATTCGGGGATTGAAAAGTGCGGGCGTGAAGGAGAACAATATCATCGTCTGGGATCATATGGATCAGGGGCTTCCGAGAACCGGGCTTAAAGTGAACCGCAGCTCGACGGGCCTGCGCGTGTACGGGACTTCGGACAAGAGCGGAGTGACGGTCCCGTGGGCGGAAGGATTCGACAGGGAAGTGTACATTTCCCTGGAGGACGGGACCTTACGGAAATTCAAGGAACTCGTCGATCAAAATTTTACGGAGAATGGGACGCATCGCGAAATCTTCAACTCCTGCGCGTGGCTGTGGATGCTCATCAGCATGGGGGATGAAAAGGCGCAGAAGTACAGACAGGAAATTCGTCGTCTGTATATGGATTACGAAGACAGGGAGGGAATCAAACGCATCGCCGAGGAAGTGGCCAATGAGTTTAACGACGTCACAATCGAAGACGAGGAGAAATCGTTTCTGTCGAAGATCGTGACGCAGGACATCACAAAGCTCGTGAACATCGCCGTGCTGAAGCACAACGAGGACAGCGGCGTGACATGGGCTTTGAAGAATATCGCCCTGGGTGTGACGACGAATAAGATCCGTTTCCACATGGATTACTGCACGAAGTCCATTTCCGAGATTCTTGCCAAACCCTGCATCAGGGACAAGATGGTTCTGCACATTGGAGAGGCCGCAAAAATATCGACGGTCAGTGTCGTAGGATCTCAGATGGCGCTGGACAACCGCATTTTCTTCAGTCGAGATCCCGTGGCCATGGATCGCATCGGGCTGGATATTTTAAACGAGAAGAGAATCGGACAGGATTTGCCTCCTGTCAGTGACATTTCGACGCACATCGCAGCCTGCGCGAAGAAGGGACTGGGCACGGATGATTTGGAGAGAATTGAATTGAGGGAATTGATGGTGTAGATGTTTAGGTGGGCTCCACTTTTAAAGTGGAGCCCACCTAAAGTAAGGAGGGATGTTATGACTGTTACTTTCTCTTATTACGATGAAGTCGTTATCGTGTCCACGAGGAAGAACTTGATGGGCGGAAAGGAAACCGAGGAGTTTCATCAAACGGTGAAGGACATGATTTCCGGCAATCATGCGAAGATCGTGGCCGATCTCTCCAGAGTGAAATGGATGAACAGCAAAGGATTGGGCGCTCTGATGGCCTGTTTTACTTCCTGCAGGAAAGCGGGAGGGGATTTTAAGATCGCAGGAGCGACAGAGAAAGCCAAAAGCCTCCTGATGATCACGAAGCTGCTGACGATCTTCGATGCGTTCGATACGACCGAAGAGGCTGTAAGAAGTTTCAAATGAATTTATCGAGGACAAGAAGAG
>JBDRSZ010000210.1:0-12616 GCA_043824415.1 bacterium
TCCTCTGTTTTCTCTTTATCTGTGCTGTTCCGTGTCGATCCGTGGTGAATAATTCAGGTTAATGATACGAAGCGTTCTCTACTAAGCGGAGGTATTGATGGATGCCAATGTTAAAAATAGCATGAAGGAATGTGACAAGATCATTCCTTTTTTAAAGGTGGTCTCGAACACGACGCGTCTGAAAATACTCTGCATTTTAAATGAAGGGGAACGACGCGTAGGGGAGATACAGCAGTTTTTGGGAGCGAAGCAATCGTATGTTTCGCAGCAGCTTAAGTATTTAAAGAATGCGGGATACTTGAAGAGCAAAAGAGACGGAACACAGATTTATTACAAGTTGACCGATAAGAAATTTCCAAAGATTTTATCTTCCCTCAAAGAAATCCTTCGCTGATATTTATTATTCGGAAAAAATAAAAAAAGCCCATCTTGATTTAATAAGATGGGCTTTTTTTCGTCTGATATTAAAATCATTCCTCCGAAACGAGCCTATAATCCTCGTTGCCGAATTTGTCCAAGAATATAAACCGTCTCTGAAGATTTCTATAATACCAGATTTCGTAACTGCTCTGGCCGCCGCTGGGAGCAGAGGGCCTTTCCACATCCGAAGGAGGGCCGAAAACAATGTAAATCCTGCCCCGATCTGTTCGCCATCCGTCCATATCACCCTGCCAGGAAGCAAAGTTCTGGCTGGCAAAATTTACTCTTTGATAGTATTCTTCTTCCAGTTCGTTTTCTTCGGTGTTCGGATCGGGATCTCTTTCTTTCCAGAATTTGTCGATCATTTCTTTTTGCTGTTTTTCCGGCAACTGCTTCAATTGGTTCCATTGGTCGGATTCCATGATGTATTGCAAAGTCTCGACGGCCTGTGCGAGGCTTGGGAGCATTGTCGTGTGGGTCTTCCAACGGATGTAAAAGGGACTCTCGAGGACGGACTCATCGGTGCCACTTTTCAATTTGATGGAGAGTGTGTACTGGCCGAACGTGAGATCCTGATTTAGATTGAGCTTCACTTGCTGGATGCGCGACTCCAGAAAAATGTCCTTAGCTTCCGAGATGATGGGATGGGCCTCGCGGTCCAGAATGGTGTGGGTCAATCGAACTGTGCGATGCAGGTTGTTGGAACAGATGAAAAACTCTGCCCAGAAGGACGAGTCGGATAATGAATGGACGACGGGGAACTCGGGGAAAGGTTTATGTTTTTCATCGATGATATCATTTTGGTCGTGGAAAAATAGGATGTCAGTCGTCGCCAACGATTTCGAAAAGATATCGGGAACTTGGAATTGTTCGTTCTTCCTAAGAGGTTGTCTTGATTCGCTGTCGAGAAGTTCGATGAAAAGTGTATACTTACCGGGCATCAATAGCAAGTCCGTTCTTAATCGATCGAATATATTTCTGGCATTGGTTTCCATGAATGTATACGATACGATTTTTGATTTTTTAATTTGACCGGCAATGGATTCACCCTTGTCATTATGGATGACAACGGTTAATTCGTACTGTGCCGTGTATAACGTGTCGCGCAGGACGAATTGAAGTAGGTCGTTGGCCACTTTCGTAAAAAGGGTAACGGATACAGAATCTGAGCGCTCAACGGGTTTAATGTAGAGTTTGTGGAAAAAAAGATTTCGGAAAGTGTCCTGTCCTTGTATACGCGGGTTGTTAAACCAGGGCCTTTGAGCATTGAGGTTCTCATGTTGGCTGATTCCGAACAGGATGATTGTGATTAAAAATAGCGTTTTTATCCGCATTATTTTGATCCTTATCTGAGTGATTCCTTATTGTTCAAGATAATATAATTTTTCTACTTTATCAAGTTCGATAAAGTTTCTTTCCGTTGTGTTTTCCTTCATGCGGGTGGTCTGGATTGGGCCAGTCCATTTTTGAATAATTTCCAAATAGTATTTATTCAATTGTTATACTCTATATTGATATTCAATAACTTATCATGTGATAAAAACAAGCGTCGATGTCCATTCTATGAACGGGCATGAATATTGCTATTTTCTTGCAGACATCTATAAAATTTGTACTTGACAAAGGATAAACATTTTACTATCGTATACTCCATGAGCAGGATGGATTCAAATCATTGGTGGAGCATGTAATTATGGCCGGATTGAAGCGGGGGATTCTCTTCATTGTTTTCCTTGTATGGACGACTTTACTTCCTACATCTGGCGACGACACTACGCTGGCTGTATTGGATTTCGAGAACAACAGCATTTTTAATTCTGAAGAGGTTCAGCCTCTCTCCAAGGGTTTGGCCGAGATCATGATTACAGAATTGAACGGAATTCAAGCCATTCGCGTCGTGGAACGTCAACGGTTTCGGAGTATGCTGGATGAACTTAAGCTTTCACAATCGGGATTGGTGTCTGAAAAAAAATCAGTTGAAGTGGGGAAATTGATCGGAGCGCAGCATCTCGTTTTCGGCGGGTACATTGTCGCACCGAATGAAAAAATACGCATCGATATACGCATCGTAGAGGTTGAGACCGGGTTAACGATCAAGGCTGGTGAGGTTACCGGAAAAATAAAAGATGTCCTTTCACTCATCAAGAAACTCAGCATCAAGATTCTGAAGGACCTCGACGTTCGCATGACGGATTCGGAAAAGAAGACTCTTGGTGATTCGAAGAAGTTGGATATGAAAGCAATCGTCCTTTTCTCCAAGGGTTTGGAGTATGAGGACCTCGGACAGAACCAAGAAGCGATAGCATGTTATCAAAAAGCGCTTGAGATAGAATCTAATTTCAAGCAGGCAAAAGATCGGATTGAAAGGTTGTCAGGACAATAAAATCACGTAAACTATTTTTTAAACGTTTTCTGTATTAACTTCTTGTTTGGCTCTCCCTATTTTTTTTCACTATAACATGAAGCCTTAGGGGAGAGTAATACGACTGAGGAGGACGTATGAAATGTTGGCGGTCCGTCTGTGTCGCCGTCATTGCTTTGGCCGTGGGGTGCGCTGTCCGTCCGCAGCGTGAGGCCGAATCCTTTTTGGTCCAGAAGGAATACCCAAAAGCCTTGCAAGCCTATCTGAAGGTTCTGAGGCCCCATGTTCGAGATGGCAAGCGATACATATACTATGATGCGGAAGCCGTCACGGGTGTGGGCGTTGTGTACTGGCATATGATGAAATACGAAACGGCTGAGAAGCTATTTCGGTTCGTCGTACAACGTTCACCATCCTACGACAAGGCTCTTTTCTACTTGGGTACGTGCTACGAACAATCGGGACGTGTGGATGATGCTGTGGAAATATACAGCCGGTATGGCGTCGTTCCCGAGCAAGATGGATACGGGGAGGCCATGCAGTGGAGACTCGATTGGTTGTTCCGCCAGCGCGTTGCGGGGGAAGTCAGACAGGCCATTCAGAATGAACAGACGTTATCCGTATCCACCATTCCTCAAAACACCATCGCAGTCCTGTATTTTTACAATCTGACGGAAAACTCACAATGGAATCCGCTTCAAAAGGGATTAGCGGAGATGATGATCGCCGATTTCAGTCAGGTCGATCAGCTCCGTGTCATCGAACGGTATCGAATACAGACAATGATGGAGGAGATGGATTTGGGCATGGCGGGTCTGTTGGACCGCGCACGAGCGCAGCAATTGGGCAAGATTCTTGGCGCGAGGAAGCTGGTGAAAGGCGCTTTCATGATCCGTCCCGATTCCTTGGAGATAAGTGCGGGTCTTGATGATATCCTCCAACCGGCTATGCCCGTGATTTCGAAATATACGGGAAATCTGAACCAGATATTCAAACTCGAAAAAGATATCGTGCTGAAGATTCTCTCCGAAATGGGGATTTTGCTCGCGCCGGAACAGCGCGATCGCATCATGCAAACGCCGACACAAAATTTCAAAGCTTTCCTGGATTACTGTTATGGGCTGGATGCGTTCGACTTGGGTAATCTTGATTTGGCGCAACATTATTTCCAACAGGCTGAGCGTTTGGATCCCGGTTTTACACTGGCTCGATCGATGCGCATTCCCTCGGGAATATTCGAAGCGACCCACATCGCGGATGTCATTCAGATGGGCATGAATGTGACGGCGCTCGTCGAGCCCGGCCTGGGTCGGGGATCGGTCATCGGATCCGGCTACACCCGTGTGAGCACAAGAAGCCGGTTTCAGACGATGAGCGCATACATGGATGCCGGTTTTATCCCGGGCAATGATGCGAGAAAGGCGTACGAAGAAGCGTTCGGTGCAGGAGCCATTCGACTCATGCTTCCGGGCCCTCCCGATCCACCGTTTTTCCCGGAGGATTGGTTTTTGCCCGGCCCACCGGGACCTCCGGGCAGGCGTTAGTTTTGCACACTCACAATGATTTTTGGAAGGATGCGACCATGAAGCGATCTCTTTGTTTCCTTCTTTTATTATTATCGATCCTCACTACAATCCCCTTGAGGGGACAGCAGAGCAGGCATATGGACCTTATCGGACGGTGGGGGAACGGCCCCTGTGTCGCGGCGTTTGCGGGTGGTGGGTTTGTATATATGGGAAACGGTGTTTACTTAGATATTTTTATAATCAATGGGACATCATACACAAGGATTTCCCGATATGAGTTCCCCGGGTTTGTACAGGATGTAAAAGTTGTTGCGAGAAAAGCCTATGTAGCGGTGAAGAATTTCGGACTGTATATCCTGAATGTGGGTGATCCTCAGATTCCGTCGCTCATAGGCTCGTGTGAAACGCAGGGAACAGCGGACAGGGTGGATTATTATAGCGGCTATGCCTATATCGCGGATGGAAGTTCCGGACTGGCCATCATCAACACGACTACATTCCAGCGAGTGAAACAGATGCCGTCGCCCGCGCCCGTCCGAGATGTTTTTGTGTCCGGAAACTGGGCGTATGTTGCGGCCGATACTGTGGGATTGGTCTCGGTCGATGTGACGAATAAATCGGCTCCGGTAATCAAGGATACATTGGATACAGGAGGCAATACCTGGTCCGTGTTCGTGAGAAGCGACAAGGCGTATGTCACGGATATTCTCACGGGTCTGTGGAGTGTGGATGTTACCAATATGACGGGAACGAATTTATTAAGTCGTCTCAATCTGGTGGACATCTACGTGGATGCGAGCGCAACGAACGCGTACATGGCGGATCGCGATTTCGGGCTGCGGATTTATCATTTGAACCTTGGCGTTGAGAACGGTTTTCTGAACACTAACGATGCCGGCGTTTCCGTCATCCTCAACGAAGACTATGCGTATGTAGCGAACGATGAAAAAGGTCTCTCAATCATCAACGTGGCCACACTGCCCCCGACGCGCGTTCAGAGGATTCTTTCCGGGGGAACGGCCCACGACCTTCTCGTGAAGGGGAATGCCGTGTATGTTGCCGGCGGAAAATCGGGACTCTGGGTATTAAACAGGTATTCTTCATCCGGACAACCGCTGCAGGTATTAAAACACATCGATACGCTGTCCGATTGCCGAAAACTGGCTTTAAAATCCCCTTATCTTTTCGTGGCCGCCGGTCCCGGCGGGATGAAAATTTATAATGTGGCCGATCCTGTATCTCCGGTTTACGTATCCACGATTGCGGTTGGAAATTTTGCTTACGACGTGGATGTTTTTGGGGATTCCGCATACGTGGCAGACGGCACGATGGGTGTTCGGGTGTTCGATGTGACCGATCCGAGTGCTCCACAGGATCGAGGGGCGATCGCGGTGGGCGCGGCAATGACGACCGGAGTGGAGGCGGACCCGGCTCGCAATCGCGTCTACGCATCCGCGGGTGCGGACGGAATTGAAGTGATCGATGTCAACACAATGAGCGTCGTAGGTACGTACAACACGAGTACGGATTCATACGATGCGGATATTTCCTCTCAAGAAAATCCGATGCTGGCGGTGGCAGACGGACAGAATGGTTTATTGCTCCTCGATGTTTCCGACCCAACGCCGACACTCGACCGACAACTGGACACGCCGGGCTTGGCATACGACATCGGGTTGAAAAACGGAACGGCATTCGTCGCAGACGGTGAGGGTACGGTACGGATGATCGACCTTTCGGGGAGTCCGATACAGGTCGGATACTATCATACGGCCGGGACGAGCAGGGGCGTGGATGTGCGGAGTGATACGCTGGCCGTGGCTGACGGCGAAGCGGGTGTGTATCTTTTAAAAGTGCACTATACCGGGACGTTGGTTTCTCTGGAAAATTCTTTGGAGTTCGACAACGTCACAGTCGGGTACAGTCGGACGAGAAACGTCCGCTTGACGAACACGGGATCGTCTCCTGTGTGGGTGAATGACATCACGTCGAGTACTGGACTATTTGATTCGGATAATGATAATTTTTGGGTTACTCCCGGAGATACGGCCTGGCTGCGCATCACATTCACACCCGTTTTCCAACAGACGGTGCAGGACACTGTGGAGATTACAAGCGATGCGGGCAACAGTCCGTTGAAGATTGCAGTGCACGGAACGGGCGTCGAACGTACGCCGCTTTCCGCCTATTCCCCAGATTATTACACGTATGCCCTCTACCACATGGATGCCCTGCCCGGGGGTACAGTCATCGATGATTCGTATTACGGGTATTTGGACGGAACGGCTGCGGGGCTGCCGACGCTTGTCGAAGGAAGGTTCGGAAACGCGCTCGAATTCAATGAAAACGATGTCATCAACATTCCGCTGGATTCAATTTTTTCCCTGCCAGATTTCCAGGGATTTTCTGTGGATACATGGATCAACCTGAATAACCAGCCTGGGGGCCGCGGCGTCATCTTCAGACTGGCTCAGGGCGCTCAGATCTTCTTCGAGTTCGCGGTCGACGATACGTTGGCGGGTAAACGGGGACTCGTCGCACGGATGATGCCCACAGCCAACGATACGATCAACCTGGCTTCAGGAACGACATTCGATCTGAACATTGGCGTGTGGATGCACGCTGCGTTGACGTACGACGATGCTCTGAGACTGTACCTGAACGGTGTTCTCGTGGACAGTGCTGTGGCGGTGATGCCTGAGCCCACCGGGTTGTTTACAATGACGATTGGCAATGCGTCGGGTGGAGGGCACATGTTCCCAGGCATGATCGACGAGTTCCGGATGTCGGGCATTGCCAGAAAGCCCTGGGAATTTCCGAGGGCGAGGCCGTCTCTGTATACGACGAATCAGACTTTTTATTTCGGCAGTGTGCGCGTGGGCAGCACGGCCAGCCAATCCCTTTCGACGACAAATTACGGGTATCAGACGTTGGTCGTCTCGGACATCAACTGGGAAAAACCTGTTTATTCTGTTACGGAGACGAGTTTTGAGATCGCGTCCCTGACCAACCGAGTCACTCCTGTGAGGTTCACTCCGGCGGCAGTGGGCATGGTGCGCGATACGCTGATCATCCTGAGCAACGATCCGGACAGAAGCGTGCTCCGGATTCCGATGGAGGGGACGGGCATCTTGGGACCTTATTTGTACACGACAACGGAAAGACTCAACTTCGGTCGTGTTTTGATCGGCGAGACAACAGATCGTCTTCTGGTGGTTTCGAATACAGGAGATCAGCCTTTGTCGATTTCCAACATCGCATGGACCTCAGGCGTTTTTCAGGCCGCGCCGAGAGAAGCGACCATCGCGCCAAGGAATCAGAGGACCATTACAGTGACGTTCGCGCCGTCGATATCTGCTGTTATCCGCGACACGCTCGTCATTACGAGCAACGACCCGACTCAAAACCCGTTTCGCATTCCGATGATGGGTACGGGCGTCGACTACCGGTCCAAGGTGCCGTACGTCGTGGATGAGTACACGATCGCTCTGTACCATTTCGAGGGGACGAGCGTAACGGTCGCGGCCGACGAAAATGGTTTTCACGACGGAACGCTCGCAGGAGGCGTCGTCAGGACAGATGCGGGATATTTCGGAAAATCCCTGTCTTTGGACGGCGTGAATGATTATCTATCCATTCCTTCCACGGCCGATCTTGTGTTCGATTTAGAGACGGACAGTTTCACGGTCGAATGCTTTTTCCGCACGGACACGGTCTCTCATGCGCTCTTCTATAAAGATCCTTCTGGGGGGAGTCAGAAGCCTAATTTCGGGCTTTTCATCGACGAAGTAGGTCGTTTCAATTTGCACGGTTTCGGAACGGGAGAAACACCCGTGAACGACGGCGGGTGGCACCACGTGGCTTTCGTGTATGAAGGAGGACCGAGAAGAGGATCTCTATTTCTTGACGGAGTTCTCGAACTCCGGAGGACTTTATCGGCCGGACAACTCGACACGGATGGGATCGGACCGCTCATTTTTGGTGGAAGGGGAGCAGGTTCGGAGACTGTGACGGATTTCTTCGAGGGATATTTGGATGAAGTCCGCATCTCCCGAATCGCGCGGCAGCCGTGGGAATTCGCTTTTGCTGAGACCGGGATGACTGTCTCAATCCAATCCGATCCGATGGTCGTGGGAACGGCACAAATGTTGCACATTAGGGTTCCGAGGGATACCACTTCCAAGGTCGTGACTCTCTATTACCGGCAGGGCGGACAATCTTCGTATACGTCGAAGGAGGCTACGCCCATCGATACTGTGAGGTACAGTGTCGTGATACCGGCGAGCGATGTCACAATCCGGGGAGTCGAGTATTACGTTCAAAAACGGACGAGCAGAGATACGGTGACAGTTCCTGTGGTCGATCCAGTGAACCTGCCGATAACCGCATCGGCCCGATTCTCGAATGCAGCATCCGGCGTCACGTTGCAGAAGAAAAGATACAGGATGATCTCAGTTCCAGTTGATTTGTACAGACCGAAAGTGTACGATGTGCTCCACGATGACATGGGTGACTACAGTCCCTTCGATTGGCGGTTCTTCGCGTGGAAGGACACGGGGTATGTCGAGTTTTCCGATGTTCTGGCACCGGCGGACACATCCCTGTTCAAATTCAACCGGGGAAAAGCGTTCTGGATCATCCCGAAGCAGGCGAAGACATTCGACGTGGACAGCGGTATGACGGCTTCGACAGCGTCGGCTTTCCGGTTCAATCTGAAGCAGCAGTGGAATATGATCGGGTCTCCGTTTCCGTTTCCCGTGGCCTGGGACGATTGCTCCTTAGCTTCCGATTCCATCGGGACGCTCTACGCCCATGACGGCACAGGGTATCGTCTGGATTGGTCCGTATTCGAACCGTGGAACGGGTATTGGATATATAATTATCACATTGAATACACGTCTTTTACAGTGCCCCCCAGACAAACGGCCCTGAACAAAGGGGCGATTCCGCGGAAGGGGGTTCTGTACAATCTGACGGATGAAGAATGGGTATGGCGTATTTCTGCGGAAACGCCCGATGCAAAAGATTTGGACAACTTCGCTGGTATTCGGCAGGACGCGAGGGCGGGGTGGGATCTGCGAGATCGTTTTGAGCCTCCTCCGATAGGGGATTACGTGGCACTATATTTTGATCATGGGGAATGGGAGGACTATCCGGGAGCCTATGCCGCGGATATTCGAAATCCGGGCGAACCGGGTTATATCTGGGAATTCATTGTCGAATCCGTTCTCTCGGAAGAATCGGTATCATTGACCTGGAACCTTTACCGATCTCTGCCGGAAGGCTGGGTATCCTATCTTATTGATAAGGAAGACGGGGTCAGCATCAACCTTGCCGAGAAAAAACAAGTCGAATTCGTGAGCGAGAAACAGACGCCCAATTCACGTCGTTTCCGTCTGCTGGTCGGGTCGAGAGCGTTCGTGGAGAATGAGAGCGATGTTCCGCTCCAGCCCGTGGAATTCCAGCTGTTCCAAAATTATCCCAATCCTTTCAATCCTGAGACGACGATCGCGTACAGTCTTCCGAAGAACGGGCACGTTCTGCTGACAATCTATAACGTTTTGGGACAGAAGATGCGTGTCTTGGTGGATGAAAAACAGAGTATCGGGCAGTACAGCGTTGCATGGGACGGGCTGAACGATGAAGGCTTCATGGCCTCCAGCGGTATTTATTTCTGTAAACTGGAATTTCCAGGTCGGGTGGCTGTGCGTAAGCTGATACTCGTTCGATAATTCAAACTGTTGTTGCCTTCTCCTGAGGGATGGCTTTATGAAGAAAATGTTTTTCTGCTTGTGTGTCGTTTTACTCCCGCTGACGTGCTGGGCGCAATGGGAATCGATGATTCCGCCTATGACGAAGGGCACTGTTTCTATGGGGGTGACTTATCAAAAATGGTCGCGGGAGGGACAGAATCATCCGATTGAAGAAACGGTTCTCCCGATGACGCTATTTTATCCATTGAGGGAGAGAGTTTATCTGAACGTCTCAAACTCACCCGGCAGCGCGCAGTATCACGGCATCCAGCTGAGCGGCTTTTCGGATACATGGATACGGACGACCTACGTTTTTCCCGGAGAAAAGCTGATGGCCAACGTGGGTGTCGGCGCTCCGACCGGTAAAACAGGACTGACCGAAGAGGAGTTCGGTTTGTCGAGCCTCCTGAGTGAGAATGCATTCCGGTTCCGGCTGCCCTGTTACGGCCAAGGTTTGTGTGTGAGAGCCGGACTGGCTCTGGCCCATCCAGTGAGTGAGAATACCGTTCTGGGCGTAGGCGCGACGTACATCCATAAATTGGCCTACCATCCTCTGGATGATGCGGACATCGAATACCATCCGGGGAATGAGGCCAGTCTTTTCGTCGGATTGGATACACGGATTGGCAGCGCAGGGAAGTGGAATTGGGACGTCGTCTACACACTCTACGAAGGCGATCGGCTGAATGAGGATCTGGTATACGGATCAGGGAATAAACTGCTGGTGAGCTCTTCTCTGCTCCTTCACGCAGGGAACGGGATGATAGGATCGTTTCTGAGGTGGCGGCAGAAAGGGAAGAACGAATACTGGATTGGGAGTTCTTTAGAGCCGGAGAGCATGAACAGCAACGGCAATCAACTGGAGATGGATGTCTTCTGGCAATTCTTCGAAAACAATACGTTGGCTTTTCGTTTCCTGGGCGAGGGCAGGATGTAAGCGAAGAATGAATACGAAGAGAGAGGCGCGGCCATATTCGGTGGCGGGATGGGCTTCGTGTACCGTTATTCTTCAAGAATATCGTTCCAGGTCGATGTGAAATATTTAAAGGGGAAATTACAATCCGCAACGGATGTCGATGTCACGGGAATCGACTGCTCCAGTCGATTCATTGTTGCGTTGTGACGATCCGATTGCATGGTTCGAAGAATACACGAAAACGTCTCGATTCTTAATATATCGGGAGGAATGATCGATGAAAATTAGACTGCTGGGGGTGCTCCTTATCACGGCTTTTTTGATGGGGTGTTCCACTTCCAAGTATGCAACGGCGGAGAGACATTTTAAAAAGAAAGAATACCAACAGGCAATTCGAGAATACGTAAACCTGATGGAACCCCATTCGAGGGGAGGGAAGCGTCTCGTTAATTATGATTCCGAGACCTTCACGAGGATCGGTATTGTTTACTGGCATATGCGGAGGTTTGAAACAGCTATCCAAGTTCTTCGTAAAGTCATCGATAAAGATCCGACGTTTGGAAAGGCGTTGTTTTACATGGGCCTTTCGTTGGAAGGATTGGGCAAGGAGGACGAAGCAATCGCGTCCTATCGCAAGTATCCATCTGTTCTCTCCTACGACCATTACAGGAAAGCCCTGGTGGGGAGGTTGGACTGGGTGGTTCGAAACAAGATCGCGCGCGAAATTCAGGTGGCGTTGAATAATGAAGCGCAGCTGCAGATTTCTGATTATCCTGAAAAAAGCGTGGCAGTCTTCTATTTCCTCAGTCTGAGTGAGGATCCTCAGTGGCGGCCCCTGCAGAAAGGCATTGCAGAGATGATCATTACGGATCTATCGCAAGTCGAGGAGCTTAAAGTGATCGAGAGACTTCGTCTGAATCGACTGATAGAAGAGATGAACCTGAGCATGACGGGGCTGATGGATGAAAGTACGGGTCCGCGACTGGGGAAGCTCTTGGGCGCTCGGTCCATTGTTAAGGGATCGTATTTGATCACATCGACGATGCAGACGACCTTGGATGCGGGCATCTACCCCTTTGATGGGATTGTACCGCCGGAGCCGAAACATATCGAAGGAAACTTGACCCAGCTTTTTCAAATGGAAAAACAGATTGTCCTGCAGATTCTTGCCCACTTCGGAATAGAGATGACACAACCTCAGAGGGAACGCTTCTATCGAATCCCGACAAAGAACATGAATGCGTTCATGTATTACTGCAAAGGATTGGACGCGCTCGATCACAACGACTTCGCTTCAGCTCAAGATATGTTCCGTGAGGCGGTCTTCATGGACAACGATTTTATTGAAGCGCGTGATCAGCTCATGTCTTTGCAAATGTGGGAAGCGACACATAACCGTAACGCGATTCGTGTGGATTATGACTTGACCGCGTTGATCAAGACATTGCCTAAGGGCCGTCCAGAAGAGATTTATCGTCCTCCGGCTCTGCTCAGCACGAGGGACCGATTGCAGCGCATGGCTGCATATCAGAACGCGGGCTTCCTTCCCGGGACAGATTCGAGGAAATCGATCGAGGAGGCCGGGTCAAAGGGAGCGCCGGTCATACCTGTGCTTTTGGGGGAGCCTCCCAAGCCGCCG
>JBDRSZ010000211.1:0-7002 GCA_043824415.1 bacterium
TCCGCCGTTTTTATCGTATCAATCATCCCTCATTCCGCCGACATTGATATCGATTCCCCATCCTATTACACAGCCGCCAAAGGCATTCAAAAGGGGATCAATATTTATGAGGAGGAGCGGTTCCAGAGTCTTGCCGATCAATCCTTCGGGCGCAGCAAAATCGTCTGGCCCTTCATCTATCCTCCCCTGACTGCGCAGATATTCATCCCTCTGGCTCTATTGAATCCTCTGGATTACTCCAGGGCCCTTCTTCTCATCAATGTACTCGCTACATTCCTCTGTGTCTTTCTCCTGGCCGATCTTCTGAAGCTCGGATCTCACCCTTCAGGCCTACCTCTCCTGTTCTTTTTCAGTATGCTGCTCTACAATTTCCCACTTTACTGCACCTTGGAAGCCGGCCAAATCAACATGTGGGTCCTGGCCTGCCTGCTTCTCTCCCTTCGTCTGGATAGGCAGAACCGCCCTCTCTCATCGGCTTTTTTTCTGATGGCGGCCATCTTTTTAAAAATCTTCCCCGCCGTCTTTTTTGTCTACTATTTGATTAAAAAACGATTTCGATATGTGACCGCCGCCCTTGTCAGCGGACTGGGGCTACTCGGACTTTCGGTGATTTTGACCGGCCTGAATCCCTGGATCGATTACGTGCAAATTTTATTCCGCAGTTTGGTCTTGGGAGAAATGCCTCTCTACTTTTTCGATTTCACCGCCTTCCTCAACAACAATTCATTCAAGGCTTTTTTTACCCAGTTCCTGATGCACTTCGATCTATCCCGATCTTTCGCCTCAATTCTCGTCCTGCTCTTTCTTATAACAGTCGCGATTGCGGCGAGGAAAAAAATCGCCGATTTCTTTCGAATTCAGGATCAAAACTTCATCGCATCCATCCTCATCATGCTCCCCCTTGTCCTGTCCTCCATGTGCTGGCCCCATCATTTCGTCAGTTTGATGATTCCCGCCGTCTATATTTTCGCTTTGATAATCGAGAAAAGACGATATTCCCTTCTTGTCCCATTTTCGGCCGTGTATGGACTCTTCGCCTATTTCCCGCCTTATGGAGGCTTTCCCTTCAACCATGCCCGCCTTCTGGCCGCAATTCTTATCTTTCCCCTTATTCATATCGTTTACGAGGAGAAGCCTCATTTGATAAATACCAAAAACGATTATTGATGAGTATCCATTTTTTTATTGAATTTTATTAACTCAAAATTTTCTTCACTTTCAATAATCGTAAAACCTTCTCTGTCATCCGAATCCTCAGGAATATTCGATTTTCTTATGTCAATGACATAGTAATGTTTTCCTGACTCCGGCGGAGCAGGAAGAACAGCATAATCTACGCCTTTATGCTTTCCGAATTCTATTATTTCAGCAATGGTTGCCGCGGGAAGGACTTGCCAATCCGAATGCGATCTGACGGCAAAAACGGGATGAGCGGACATCACAGTGTGGGCAGCTTTCTGTTTTAGATATCGGGAAACCTCCAAATCGATCAATCGATGCTTTCTAAATTCCGGCACAAGTAAATGATTCAATCCCAAGTTGGTTTTATATTCAAATCCCATAAAGAAAAGGATGATTGAAAAAATAAGCAACGAGACAATTCGTTTGGCAGCATGTTTGTATTTAATCAGCGTAGATGATACGAACATAAGACCTTCCACTGCGTATAGACCGAACAAAGGGACCAGAAACAAATGATGCCTGGGGATTGGATAGGCAATGAGTGCTATTATCAAACTATAGGGAAAAAAGATAAACAGGATTAAGTCAATGATGGATTGTCTTTTTAAAATTCGATAAACAGCTCTTCCGAGCCCGAACAAAACAAAAGCCAGCAAATAATAAGACAGGAGAGTTTTGGGAATAATCCCATACATTTTCAGGTTTTCGGGAATAATCTCAAGAATGGTTTTTACCGACTTTCCAGAGCCAACCGCCAGCTTTTTATGGAATCCCCAATAAGCCCGCTTCATTTCCATATTATCTCTGTCATAAGCATAGTGCACTTCGGTAAAAGGGGCCCAATTGTTGTTCCGGATGACCTCCAATAATGCGACCCGATGGGACCCGGCTGAAGATGTTTTCCCTGAAAACATCCACGATCCCGTCACATTTTTCAAATACAACATGTAGGGAAAGGACAAGAAGAGGAAGACCAGAAGAAAAACACATATTCTACTAAACGAAACGGAGATGAAGGATAAAATCTTGAACAGGATCAGGCAGCCGAGAATCAGGGCGAACAGTAAAACACCTTCCGGTCTCGTCAGGTAGGAAAGGGCAAAAAATACACCTGCCAAGGCGGCATGATGGAGATTATCGCTTTCCACAAGACACAAAATAAAGTAGATGGAAACAAGAATGAGAAAACAATTGAAAATATCCGATCCCCTGTAGAGAATGTTGACATAGGTTGTATCGAATCGGGGTAAAAAATCATTCATTTGATACACAAAAAGAGCTATGGCTGCGCAGAGAAGGGAATAAAAAGATGATAACTTTTTCACTGAAATTCCATAGGTCACGATTCCGACTAAACTTCCGAATAATGCCGTAATAACAAACAATGAATATTGAAGATCCTGAAAAACGAGATTGAAAAATCCGATCAATATCGGGAGCAGGGGTGGGAAAATGATATTGGGTAATCCGTTAAAGGTGAATCCGCTGCCGTTGAATAAATTGCGCGCGAGAATGAGATAATAGGCCTCATCGAAGTCAATGTATAAAAATCTCCCATTCAGGAGATACAATTTCAAAATGAATGCCGCCGCCGACATGACAAAAAGAATCAGAGCATGGGAGAGGTGCGGCGGATTCTCCTTAACGTTATAAAACCTCTTGAGATAGCCCATTTTTCAGCTGTCCTCGGATTGACGGGGCCCGACTGTCCTCATGGAAAATAATGTCAAGCCCTCCCTCGAAATCACCTCGTCTTTTTTATGATACAATAAAACTTTTTTTCAGGCCAAAAGTCCTTGAGATGAAGGAAATAATTCCGCTGTTATTTTTTAACAACAATCAACTGATTAGGGAAATATCGATCCAAGCCATATTGAGCGAGGAATTCCTCCAGTTTTTCTTCACCCACCATCCCTGAAGGGGTAAGCATGAAACCCCTTTTTTCAATGAAAGAAAGTCCAACCTTTTCACATAAGCCAAAGATACTTTCGGAGTTCATGACGGATGGATGATCTCCCTTAATTTTGCCCAAACAGCGGGCGATTCTTTCCCAGAAGGGATGAGGAGAAGTGATGATGAGAATTCCGTTTTTTTGAAGCAATCGATAACTTTCGCTGAGCATTTTTTGAGGGCGGACAAGATGTTCAAACACGGCTGCAGCGATGATGACATCAAACCTTTCCCCCTCCAAGAAATTGAGATTTTGTATGTCCGCCCGGATCAGATTGAGCCCTGGAAATTTCTTCGCCCCATAGTTTAAAAGCGCTAAAGAATAGTCGACACCTACACATAAGGAAGAGGGGTGGTTGATTTGAACCGTCTCGAGCATTCGACCTTCGGCCGTCCCCAAATCCAGAATGAATCGAGGGTGAGGCGAATATCGAGCTATTGTCTTCAATATCTCACAGGTTCGTCTCTTGACCCGATATTTGAGATCGCGCTTCCTTTCTCTCAGATGGGCGTATTCAATATCCAAGATCCCCTTCATCTCCCTGAGCCATTCATTTCAAGGTGTCCACATCATCCTTTTTCATACGGAAGACGGATAATCCCGCCCGGGCTTTTCTTAAAAATTCATCCCGGGACCTGACTTTCAACATTCGAGAGAGAATATATGACGGTCTCAAATAAAATCTTTTATAAAATTTTACAATCATTTCATAAAGCTCATCTCTCGAAAAGTTTTCTTCCCAAACAGGTATTTTGAATTCTTCTGTCGGGTCATCAGCGAATTTTTTCCAAACATCTTTTTCCTTAATGATTCCCTTCTCCAATCCACGGTCATAGAGTTCCGTTCCAGGATAGGGAGAAAAAATGGTGAAATGAGCATAGTGAGGTTTTAATTCCTTCGCCAGATTAAAGCTGTCCTGAATATCATTCCGATCCTCTGAAGGCAGACCGATCATAAAATAGGCCAGCGTTTCAATTCCGGTCTTTTGCGTCAATTTGAAGGTCTCTTTAACCTTTTGAAGTGTGAATCCCTTTTTAATCTCTTTTAAAATCTTGTCGTTCCCTGACTCAACACCATAGTGGATGGCCATACAACCCGCTCTTTTCAGACATTTCAGCATTTCTTCATCCACAGTGTCGACTCTTGTCCTCATGTCCCATCTGATATTTAATTTTCTCGCCAGGATTTCTTCGCAAACATCAAGGACTCGGCCCCTATTCACGGTAAAAGTATCATCGTAGAACAAGAAATCTTTGATGCCAAGTTCAAGGCACTCACACAATTCATCGACAACATTTTTTGCGCTTCTGAACCTGAAACAGGAAGTAACCGGGGACCGCGGTCTGTCGCAAAAAGCACACTGAAAAGGGCACCCACGGCTGCTAATGATGATGGTGGAAAGAGCTCCTCTGCTCAACAAGGAATTATAGGATTTTACATCCAAAAGGTCTCTTTTCGGAAAAGGGATCTCATCTAAATTATTTAAAGGAATAAAATCGTTTTGAATAACCTGATTTTCTTTCCCTTTGTATACAAGTCCCGGAATGTTTGGATATTCGTTCGTGTTTTCGATATTCTCGAGAAATTTCACAAAGGAATACTCCGCTTCCCCCATTAAAGCAAAATCAACTCCTTTCAAATTTAATGTTTCTGAAGGAAAAAGATGAATATGGGGTCCTCCCAATACAATTTTTGCCTTCGGCAGGATTTGACGTATCAACCGTACTGTTTTGGACACATCGACGAGAGTAAAAGTCATCGCCGTGATACCGACGACATCAATGGCCTTTCCTTTCAGGTGATTTTCCAACTGAGAATAGGTCCAGTTCAGCGGCTGGGTATCAAGGATTTCAATATCGTAATCCGTAAATTGTTTTATCGCCGTTGTCAGGTAGAGGAGACCCAACGGAGGATTGAAACCGCGATGTTTTTCGATGATGGAAGGATTCTTTCCGACCAATTCACTCCATCGAGGAGGATTGATAAGAAGAATCTTCATTTTGTCAGTCGCTTATCGATCAAATCAGCGAGAAGACCCAGGCCTAAAAAATGAAGTCCTGTGACAAACAAAAGGATTGTCGTGATGTCCATTACGCGTCCCCCAAAATAGGACACCAGAAGCACGAGCAGGGAAATCGCAAAAAAGAAACCACTCAGGGGCAGAAAAACCTTGAGTGGATTAAAGAACATGACCGTCCTTATGATGAGCTGAAGGAAACCCAAGGTGTCATGTACGGGTCTGATCTTGGATTTCCCTTTCCTTTTGTAATAGTCAATCGGAACATAGATGATCTCATGATTATTGGACAAGAGGATGAGTGTCAAAGTCGATGTAAAAGAAAAACCCTGGGGGAGATATTTCAATGATTTTACAACCAATTCTTTATTGACAATTCTTAATCCCGAATTTAAGTCGGGAATTTTTTCTTCGCTGAGATACTCGGCTAACTTTCTCAGAAAATATTTCGGGATTTTTCTAAATAATCCTATCTCCACCTTTTTTCCGATGCGTGCGCCAATTGCCATATCAGCATGTTCCGCTCGAAGTTTTTCATAAAGGACAGGAATTTTATCATAAGGGTATGAACCGTCCGCATCGGTTATGGCGACGTACTCGTATACAGAATTTTTTATTCCCGTTTTTATGGCTGCTCCATAACCCTGGTTTTTGTGATGAGAGATAATCCTCATTTGACCGTGTTTGGCGGATTTCAGAATTTGCGCCGAATGATCCGTGGATGCATCATCGACAAGAACGACTTCAGTGAGAGGATATTTATTCAATAACTCTAAAATTTTTTTGACCGTTTCCGGAAGGGCCTTTTCTTCGTTAAAGACGGGAATGACGATTGATAGATTTTCCATGTCACAAAATTATATCATGATTTTATTCAAGCCGGTCATGATTTATGGATTTCAAGTCGTAATGAAGAAGCATCGAACCTCTCTGTCACTACAAGTCACGGTTCGGTGGAGGTATTCCTAAAATAATCACCAGTTCATCACCGATATGTTTTTTAACGGATTCAACTGAATATCCCGATTGAAGCGCCCCTTGGTAAAGCAAATACTCCCGGTGGTAGAGACGGTGGAGCGGATATTTATAATCAAACATCCATCCCTGGTCCAGCCCCTCGGCCGCGAACAGCAGAATCACATCCGGTCTTCTTCGAATGATGTTTTGGGCGGTTTTCGAATTGGCCTCAATCGTTGTGTCGCTCCCGGAATTGAAACGGGCAATGGTTCTGTCCGTCAGTCCGAGAAGATCGATGGAGCGAAATCCGGAGACATAGGGCACCGCACCCTGCCGCCGAATGCAGATAACGGTCTCCGGTGAATACCGCTCCTTCAGCCGTTGGCCCAGGCTTTGAAGCGACGTCGTTTTCATCACGGAATAGGGATAAGTCCCCTCATTGTTCAAGCTCCGAACGACGGCCAATCCGTTCAAGCCGGCATACAGGAGCACAGCCGATAAAACGACGGCGGGATAAAGCGGCCGGATTCTCTTTTTGCCCTCTTTCAGCGACGCCGCGGCCGCCGCGCTCACAAGCAAAACCAACGGCAGAACCGGCAGGAAGAAACGGCCGAAGGCCATCCAGTCGCCGCTGTAGGAGATAAAAACAAGCTGTCCCAGAATGATCAGCAGGGGGTAGACAAACTCCCCCCGCCTTTTTTTCCATATCAGCAGAACCGGGATCAGAAGAAGAAGGAAACTTCCCGAGGGCAGCGCTTTGATCAGATTGCCGAAAAGCGCCGTCGATTCATAGGAAACAAAGGTCCCCGGCGGTTTGGCATAAAAGGTGTTGGGAAGAAGATCGCCGTATGTGGTCAACCGCCAGAGGAGAAAAAGCCCGTAGGAGGCGCCCCAG
>JBDRSZ010000212.1:0-7276 GCA_043824415.1 bacterium
CAATCCGTTTGTTCCGGGACGTACCTGGGGTGCGAAGTTTGGGCTGGACGGGAAGGTTGGCGTCACGACGGATCTGACGATGGATTTCACAGTCAACCCAGATTTCGGTCAGGTAGAGGCTGATCCGTCTGTCGTCAACCTTTCTGCCTATGAAACGTTCTATGAGGAAAAGAGGCCTTTCTTCCTTGAGGGCAAGAATATCTTGGATTATCGCATCATGTTGGGGGACGGTGATTTTTCATCCGACAATTTATTCTATTCCCGCCGCATCGGGAAACCGGCCAGTTATTATCCGGACACACAGGATGGCGAGTACGTCCGGATGCCGGAGAATTCCTCCATTTTGGGTGCGATGAAACTCACGGGAAAGACGAAGAACGGCGTTTCCATCGGCGTGATGGACGCGGTGACGGCGAAAGAACACGCTTCAATCGACCTGAACGGACAGAGGCGGCGCGAGACTGTCGAGCCGATGACCAATTACTTTTTGGGACGCGTCCAGAAGGATTTCAATCAAGGGGCTACGACGATCGGCGGAATCGTGACGAACGTATACCGCAACATACGGGAGGAGAACCTCGATTTTCTCAACCGGACTGCATTCACGGGCGGTTTCGATGTCCATCATGAGTGGAAAAACAGAAGCTATTATATCACACTGAATACGGTTTTCAGCCATATCCGCGGGAGCGAGGACGCGATCCTGAGGGAGCAACGCTCTTCGAGGCGATACTTCCAGCGGCCCGATGCGGAGCATGTGTCTGTCGATTCCAGCCGTACGTCCCTGTCGGGTCACGGCGGGAGCTTTTTCTTCGGGAAATCGGGGAGCGGACACATCAACTTTGTCGTCGGGAGCAGCTGGCGTTCGCCGGGGCTGGAGTTGAACGACATGGGATACGTCAGGCAGTCGGATTTGATCATGGAATTCGCGTGGGCGCAATACCGGTTATGGGAACCGTTCAGCATTTTCCGCAGTTTCAACATCAATCTTAATCAATGGCGGGGATGGAATTTTAGCGGAGAAAATACCTTTGATGGCGGGAATACCAATATGAACATGCAGTTTAAGAATTACTGGGAGTTCGGGATGGGAATCGGATTGAACGCAGAGGGTCTTTCCCAGAGCTCCCTGCGCGGCGGACCTGCTTTGGTATATCCCGGCCGTGTGAACAACTGGTTCAGTATAGAAACGGATTCGAGAAAACCGTTTCAGGTCGAACTTGACGGCAGTAACAGTTGGAGCCGTGATGGTTTCTCCCACAGTCACAGTATCCGTCCTGAAATCACGTGGCGACCGATGAACGCATTTTCGCTTTCACTGAACCCATTCTACAGCATCAACAAGGACGATTTGCAGTATGTGGAAACCATAGAGGACGGAGAAAATCGGTACATTTTCGGTCGCATCGATCAGAAGACCCTGGGTTTGGTCATGAGGTTCACCTACAATATTACTCCTTCATTGACGATTCAGTATTACGGACAGCCGTTCGTTTCGGCGGGTAAATATTCCCACCTGAAGCGCATCACAGAGCCGAGGGCGAAGGCATACGGAGATCGATTCCATACATACGCAGGGAATGAGATTCAGTATGATGTGAATGATGAGGAATACCGTATCGATGAAGACTTGGACGGCACGGTCGATTACGCTGTCGGGAATCCGGATTTCAACTTTCGACAGTTCCGTTCTAATTTAGTAATTCGCTGGGAGTACACGCCGGGATCGACGCTGTTCCTCGTGTGGTCGCAGGGGAGAACCGGTTTTGAATCGATGGGCGATTTTTCCTTCCGGAACGATATGCGGAATCTCTTCGAAGTTTATCCTCATGATGTCTTTCTGATCAAGTTGAGTCGCTGGTTCTCGTTGTAGAACGCATTCTTTATCGGTTTTATAAAAACCTCCCGGCGGATGGATCGAGCCGGGAGGTTTTTTCTTCGTTTCATTGATGTGCCACGAACCTCCAAGGGGTGTGGTACTTTCTCACTGTATCAATCCTCCCCCTCGGTCCCCCTCCTTTTCAAAAAGGAGGGGGAAGACAGGGGGTGGATTCGGTAATTCTGCGCAACCGAATTCTCGTGACGGCCGTGTGCATTCCTGTTTCTTATCCGGTACATCTTTCCGAGGGCTGACCGCTTTCGGGAGGATGTATGGCTTTAACATCGAAGAAAATCAAGTTTTTCACCGTGGAAAAAGCCTTTGCATTTAAAGGTATTTCATCGTACATTTGAAAAAATCGACCGTGAATAGAGGCTTCGTCAATACAGATGATCCATCGTAAACTACTCCTTTTGCCGGTTTTTACTGCTCTATCGATGTGCGCCAAGCAGGGAATGCCGCCAGGAGGACCCGTCGATAAAACACCTCCCGAGGTGATTCGTACGATTCCCGCTTCCGGGGACACGCTCCTGGATGTGAATACATCCGTCCAGGTCTGGTTCAGCGAGGGGATTCAGTCATCCACAGCGCGGGATGCGATCTTTATCACACCGTATTCGGGCGAGGATGTGAAATACAAATGGCGCGGGAAGAAATGTACGATTGCGTTCCCTATGCCTCTGAAATCGGATCGGACGTATGTTATCACGTTAGGTACGGGAATCAAGGATTACCGTGGTAATGCGATGAAGAATTCGACTACAATTGCTTTTTCAACAGGAGCTATTTTGGACGAATGTGAGATGTCGGGCAGGGTGTACGGGTTGAGTGACGCGAGGGGGATCGATGTTTGGGCATACAGCATCGAAGACAGCTTGAATCCCGACCCGTCCGTCGTCGAGCCTGATTACATCGTCCAGTGCGGAACGACTGGGGAATTCACGTTCACGCATGTTTCACCCGGGCTGTACCGGTTGTTTGCGGTTAGGGACAGGATTTCTGATCGATTGTATGAGTCCGGCGAGGATGAAGTGGGAGTGACGTTTCGAGATGTCTTCTTGTCACGCGAAGAATTTCAGGAGTCCGGCAGCCTTTATTTCAGGATGACGCGTGAGGATACGACGGGTCCTTCTGTCATTAAGGTAGATGCTGTGGATCGCCATCGCGTGACGATTCATTTCAACGAGGCTATCTCTCAAAAAAGTGTACTCTCTGAGAGTTCCGTGTCTATCGTTTCTGCGGATGACCCCACAGAGACGCTGAGAGTACGACAGTCCTATCGCGATCCCATGAATGCTCAGGTCGTTCATGTGTCGACACAGCCCCAGAGCCCAGGGAAAAAGTACCGCATCACGATGGAGTCTCTTCGGGATGAGGCGGGCAATCCTGTGGCTTTGAAGACGAGAGAGGCGACGTTCGACGGAAATGCAGAGCCGGATACGACACGCCCTGTTTTGGTACGTGCGGTGCCTCAACCCGGTGAAGCGCATGCGGGGCTGGACGGCATCCTGCTGACTTTTAATGAACCGATGGATAGTATTCGTTTTTCAGATGGGTTTTCGTTGGCCGATACTTCAGGCTGGTCCGTGCAGGGGACTGTTGCGTGGAACGACCCTGCGGAATTTGTGTTTCGATCCGATCGACGACTGAAGAGTCGGTCGGTCTATGAGATTCGGGTTTTAGGAAAGGATGCAAAAGATTTGGCCGGAAATTCTTTGTCGGACACGGCATTCACTTTCATCACAGTGGATGCGGATACATTGTCTGAGATCGCTGGGAATGTTTCTGATCCCGATTCCAGCGCTGCGGGTCCCATTTACGTGACGGCAAGAAAGGTAGGCCGGGAGGAAACGGTCTATACGAGTGTTCTTGCAGGACCTGGGGCGTACCGGCTGAAGGACGTTCTGCCTGGGTCGTATCTTTTGGAGAGCTTCCGCGATGAAGACAACAACGGAAGATACAGCCTGGGGAGACCGTTTCCGTTCAAACATTCAGAACGTTTTACCGTATACGGGGATACTGTGAGGGTGCGGTCAAAATGGTTTAATGAAGGGAATGATATCCGGTTGCCATGGGTAGAGACAGGACGCGTCAGATAATCTTCCTGATTCTGGCGATAAGCTTTTCTTTCGTCAGCTGCAGCAGAAGTTTGTTGAAGGGAAAACAATTTTCGGGTTTTGGGACAATCTGGACCTGGGGCGGAGATTCCCACAGACGAGGACAGAGTCCGGAAGCTCTTAAACCGCCATTGTGTCTGAAGTGGACTTATAAGGCTGATTCTGCCGTGGAGAATGCCATCGTTGCGGCGGACTCATTTCTATTCTTTGGGACGAAGAGCGGTACGATGACTGTCCTGCAGTACAGGACGGGTAAATCCGTCACGACGAAGAAGATTCAAAGAAAGATCGCCGTAACGTGCGCCATCGATTCGGATCGTGTTGTTGTTGCACAGAGATGGGGCAAATCCACGCTTTTATCGCTTGATCTTCGGACGGGTAAAACCCTCTGGGAGAGAGAGGTAGGACCGGTCGACGGGGAACCGCTGGTTGTGGGTCATCGGATAATTGTTGGAAATGCAAACGGAGTCTTGTACAGCTTGGATTCGAAAACGGGGGATATTCTCTGGAAGAAGGACACGGGTGATCCCATACATGGAAGTGTCGCTCAGATGGATGGGTTACTCTTCTTTACGACGGCAGGGGGAACAGTATGGTCCCTTGCGTCGGCGGACGGAAGGATGGTATGGAAAAGGCGGATTTCCGGGAGTGTCGTCGCGAGTCCGGTGTTGGACGAAGGCAAGCTATTCATCGGGACGAGGGAGGGCGTGTTTCACGCGCTGTCCAAGGAGGACGGATCTTTGTTGTGGCAGAAGGGGTGCACGGGGAGCGTCTACACTACTGCGGCTGCGGCCGACGGTTTTGTCTATTTCGGAACGACACAAGGCATTCTGACCTGTCTGAACGCAGAGGATGGGTCTGAGGAGTGGCGCTTCTCTACGGAGAGTGTGGTCAGTACATCCCCTTTGATTACAGGCCGGTGGATCTATTTCGGAACTTTAGATCGAAATCTGTACGGTGTCGTTCGTGAAACAGGAACGGAGGCTTGGCACTTTCAATTGAAAGGCAGGATTCGCACGACGCCCGTCATCTGGAACGGGATGCTTTTCGTCGCGTCGGAGGATCGTTTTGTCTATGGATTTGAGGAAGATCAATAAGTTTTTCGGAATCGGATTCTTCTTGACAGTATTTTTCTGGTTGCCTGCGTCTGGCCAAACCGAGTCCTCTCGCGATTCTGTCTGTACCGTGGAGTTGAGGTGCAGCATTCCCGGCTTGAACGTATGGCTAAACGGTCAAAAGCTGGGCCAAACTCCGCTTCCTCCGTTTTTCGTGAAGGCGGGACTCTGCACGCTCAGGGTCGAGCATCCGGATGCTTCCGATTGGCTGCACCGTGACTGGGAGAGAAGCATCATATTGAGGGGAGGTCAAAAAGAGGTATTGGACGTCACGTTCACCGAGCACGTTTGGTTGGGATCGAATCCTTCGGGCGCGTCCGTGTACGATGGGGACCGCATCGTCGGAAAAACGCCTCTTGATGTTCCGCTCACACCTGACAGATCGAGATTCCTCACGCTGATGATGCAAGGATACGAAAATAGAAAGATCGATATACGAGACGGTCAGCGCCCAACGTTTTATATACAGCTGAAGGAAAAGATTGCAGAGGGCATGGGACACAAGCGATCCCCCGAATTTAAGAAGGGGTGGATGATCGCTTGCGGAGCGGCGGCCCTCGTTGCGGGTGCGGTGGGCATTTACTGCAAGAAGCGAGCCGATCGGGCGTATGCAGCATATCTCAAGTCGGGCCGCCCTGATGCGATGGATCGTCATTTTCGTGATACAGTAACTTTCGATAAACTGACGGGTGTTTTCTACGGATTGGGCGAAGTCAGTTTCGGTGTTTCTCTGTTTTTTCTGATACAAGGGCATTGGTCTCAATGACGATGCCGACCGTGTCGGCAGTATTTGACGAAGGATGGCGATGAAGTCTTGGCTGATTTTTTTGGGAGTGGTTGTCTTGTCGAGCACGATTTGCGATTGTTCCAAGAGAAATAAAATAAATCCTTTGGATCCTGGGAATCCCGAGACGGACGGGAAGCTTTCGGGGCTCCATGTGGTTTCAGAGAAACATACCGCAACACTCTCGTGGGGTGCCGTTGACCTGGAGGACGTGCTGGGATATTCTGTTTACAGAAAAATGGAGGGCGAGGGAAAATACGGGCAAGTCGCTTTTGTAGCTGCCGGGCTTTCGAACTACAAAGACGGGAATCTCGATTATGAACGGAATGTGAATTATAAAGTCTCCGTCGTCGTCTCGGGATATGAAAGCCCGCTGACCGACAGCGTTTCGATCACGCCGGGTCCGTACAATTACTGGATTGTTGACGGTTACTTAGGGTTCATTTATAGGCTGACCTACGATGGCCTGCACGTAATTTCAAAGATCCAATCCGTACTCTATCCGTATGCTGCGGCAGCGGATACGACTTCAGAAACAATCTGGGTCGTTGACACTTTGGGTTTGCTCTATAAGCTATCCCGAACCGGCGAGACATTGCTAATCATCGAAGATTTGTTGTATCCGACACACGTGACTTTTGATCCTTCCGCCGGCGTCGTCTGGGTGTGTGACGGATATCGGACCCGTATCGGTCGGTACGATACGGATGGAAATTTCTTAGGGATGACGACTGGATTTGATGAAATTTCGGACATCGATTATGCAGGGGATTCGGGCGGCTGTTGGGTGGCCGATCTCAAGGGCGCGACTGTTCAACTTGTGTCCTCTTCCAACAGCATCCAAATAAGGGTTGAGGATTCGCTTGAATCACCCAGAGCGATTTCCTATTTCCAACGTGGAGGTTGGCTCTGGGTGGCGGATGGCTCAAGGCTGCTCCGTATCTGGCCGGATGGTCGAATGGAGGAAGCAGTCGATACGGGTTTGATTCTTCTTTGCGTTTCCACGGATCAGACGACGGGAGACTGCTGGGCTGTGCTGGAGTCGGATGACGGAAATGAAAACGCCGTATGCAAATTCCGCGTGGATGGATATGTCGCTGCAAAAGTGGAAGGATTTCGATACGTAGAGTCTCTGGCCGCCAACGATTTCAACGGCGGCTGTCTTGCGGCGGATATGATGAATGGATGGATCGTTCGAATATCGAACGAGGGTGAAGTTTTAAGCGTTTTTACGGGTTTGAGGAGGCCTTGGGATATTGCAGTGGAATGATGGACTATTGGTTAATGGTCATATGCAAAATGAACGTGCACCCCTTTTCATGAGTTTTTGTTTAGTACGTTCGTTAATGCAGAAGTCTGTTTCTTTAATCTTCTGAAGATA
>JBDRSZ010000213.1:0-4011 GCA_043824415.1 bacterium
GCGCATTCCACATCGGCTTCGGGCCGGGCGGAGAGGCCTCACCATTGAGAGGAATCGAATACAGAAAAGACTGGGCACAAAAATGGGAATATTTTATGAACGCCTATAATATGGCGGAGGGCCCTATCAAAGAAATGCGGGACCAGGTGGCCGGTCTCAACATTCCTCTGGCCATCACCGAAGCCCATTTCTTCCTTCCCGGTAGGAACCGCAACGAGGCCCTTTCCACATGGGCCGCGGGTGTTTCAAACGCAAGGATATTAAACGTTCATGAACGAAACGGCGATCTCATCAAGATCGCCACACTCGCCGATTTTTGCGGTACCCGCTGGCAAAACAATGCCGTGATCATTCCCACGCCTCAGGGTTCCAGAAAGTCCTTCCTGATGCCCGTAGCAATGGTCATGGGCCTGTATCGAAAGCATACCGGTCAAAAAGCAATCAATATAACGACATCTCCCGAGGACATCGACACCACGGCAAGCCGGACAGGGAATCGTCTGTTTCTGCACGTGATTAACACCAATCGCACCCGATCCATCTCCACTCAGGTGAAAGTGAACGGACAATCCATCAAATCCGGCCGGGTGTTCTGCATCGCGCTCGACCCCGCATACGAAGTCTTTGAACACAAGCCGGAAATCACCAACCCCAAAGAATCAAAAATTGCGAGTGACGGAAAATGGACGATCCCGCCCGCATCAGTGAGCGCAGTCGAACTCGACACCGTAGTTTGAGGAGAGTAAAATGAGTAAAAAACCGAACGTCATTCAGTTCTTTTTCTTCCTGGTCCTCGCAGGGACGTTTTCAACAAACTGTAAAAAACCGTCGAATGCGACCCACATGGAAGAAACCGAGAATCTCAAGCAATTCCTCATCAAGAAATCCGAACTGACCCTGCAATACAACCATCCTCCCGGTCCCAGGCGTCTCTCTTTCCGGAATGCAAACATGCCGGCGGAAAACTGGAAAATTCGGACGCGAGAAAAATTGGCTGAGATTCTTAAAATTTCCAAAACCGAAACCGGTGAAGTTCGGGAATTACGTCAAATGGAATTTCAGAGAATCACCCTTCATGCCCTCGTCATGAAAATCGATGAACATCTCTCAATACCCGCCTATCTGCTCGTTCCCCATCCCAATAAGCCCCGCAAAAGTGCTGTCATGGCCATCCACGGGCACGGCAGGGTTGAACCCGCAATCGGCCTCGTCGACGATTATCACCATTTCTTTGCTCTCGAACTCGCCAAGGATGGACATCTCGTGCTCGCCCCAGAGCTCCGCGGATTCAGCACGCTGGACGATCTTGCGGCAGGCGTGGAAATCAACCGGTTGGATTATTGGGTCGACTACAGTCAATTCACACTCGTCACTGACGGCTTTCTTTACGGCAATTCACTCATAGGAGAAACCGTGGAAGACCTCTTGCGCTGGGAAGAATGGTTCGCCGAAACGCAGGGTGTCAAAGATCTCGACGTGGCCGGCATCTCTTATGGAGGAGACCTTACCATTATCTATCCGGTTTTTAGCAGCCGAATCCGTAAAATCTTCGCGAGCGGTACGATGGGTTCCTTCTCCGTCATTTTCCAGCGATGCTACAACGCGCCCGCTCACTGCATTCCCGGAATCCTCGAGTGGATGGACCGGAGCGATATCGCCGGACTCAACGCTCCCCGTCCAATCGTTCTACATTACGGCGAGCTGGATACCCCTAGTCCGACCAACGCTTCGGCTTCATACAACGAAACCGTTCCTCAGTCGCTCGAAGAACTCCGGGAAATCTACAAAGCCTTCGGAGCCGAAGACGCTGTACAATTGATCGTCACACAGGGCAAGCATCACGAGATGGATATTCCGCGGCTTTTGGAATTTTTAAAGGAATAGCAGAACTTTTACAGATTCGATTTTTCAGGTTCATTAAAATAAAAAAGCATACTTTAGAGATAGACGACTTGCCTTTTTGCTGCCATCGTCAAGAAGTTCACTGAGCATAGCCATGAAAGGAGGGGGCATGATCCCGCAACGCGGGATCGCATAGGAGGATGTGAGGAGACACAACCATCATAAAAGAAGATACCATAATGCTTCACCGGCTGGCCTGTCCGCCGGCAGGCGGGCAAAAAGGCGATTTCTTTTGGTACTTTTATAAAAGAAAAGTACATCTTTTAAAAAATTTCTAGAAACCTGATGGGAAGAACCATGAAAACGAGACTCATTTCGATTTGCCCATTCATCCTATTCTCCCTCCTGATGAACGCGCTGGCTCAGGATCGGATACGAGAGAAAAAGCCGTCCAGTGACGAACTTCAAACCTATCCGGTCTACGCACTCTTCGATAAATTACTAGAAAGTCCCCGTCAAATTTCAGTGCATCAATTCTCCAGCCACAATAAAAAAGGCCTGAACGGGGATGAAAACTGGCCTCTCTACAAGGACGAAAACGGCGATGACGTCATTTTCGATGCCGCCGGGCCTGGCTGTATAAAGAGCATGTGGGGGACCAATTTCGATCCGGAGTCTGTCATCAAATTCTATTTCGACGGCGAAGAGCAGCCGCGGTACAGCATCAATTACATCGATTTTTACAAAGGCGGGCATCCGGCTTTTCCTTCGCCTCTTGTTTCCTATGAAAAACGGGGCATGTGGGGAGACAGACCCTATGCGGGCAACTCTTTTGTCCCCATTCCTTTTGAAAAATCGTTGAAGATCACAGTTAAGGGAATGTCCCGTTTCTTCCACATTATTTATGAAAAATACCCGTACAAAACTCCGATCAAATCATTCACGGGCGAAGAAAATCGTTCTGTACCGGAGGATTGTTTTCAGCGGTTCGGAGACGCTCCCTTCAAATCCGACGGTCTGGAAGTTTTCGAAACGAAACAGGACGAGATCCTGCCCGGCCAGAAGATTTCCCTGCTCAAACTCGAGAATCGCTCCGGCGTCATCCGAAAGATCGTCATCGAAGCGGACGGTTCCGTCGATTGCTTCCAGAACACACAGATCCGGATGAAATGGGACGGCCATCTGCGCTGGGACGTATTCGCCCCGACCGGTATTTTCTTCGGTTCTGCGGTTGAAGCCGATGACATGCGTTCACTGCCTCTTCGCGTGGAAAAACTGGAAAACGGACGCGTTGTTCTGAGCTGTTTTTTTCCGATGCCATTCCAGAGTCAGGCGGAAATCGAGTGGCTGAACAATTCACAACATCGGATGGCACCCCTGAACGTAAAAATATTCGTGAGCGCCAATACGTTGAATGTGGATAGCGGTAATTATTTTACGACACTCTATCACGAAGGAATCACAACGTACGGGCGCGATTGGCTGCTCTTTGAAGGAGTAGGAACAGGATGGTTCGTCGGCGTCGTACAATCCATGCAGAACGCACACTACTGTGAAGGCGATGAACATTTTTACATGGACGGAGCCGTATCCCCCCAGATAAACGGAACCGGAAGTGAGGACTATTATTTGGCCTGTTTCTGGCCCGATGTCGATTTCGACACGCCCTTCGGCTGTGTCGTCGGCGATATACAGAAACAGGGCGGAGGTCATCTCATGGGGGCCTATCAAATACCCAGCTGCTACAGCCGGTATCACCTGGAGGCGCCCATTCCCTTCTACGCGTCCATAAATGCGCTCATCCAACATGGCGGCCTCAGCCATATTCATTCCAACTACCGCAGTCTCGCGATCTGCTACATAAATAAACGTCCGATCCTTCGACAAACGGATTTGATCGATGTGGGAAATCCAATGAGTGAGAAGGCGCATCGTTATCGAGCGTCATCCGCGAAGCCTCCCGTTTATCTGAGTGCATATCCGGAAGGAGAAAATTTCGAAAATCTATTGGATGAATGCGGTCGGTATCATTCAAAAGGAGACATTCATTTCACGGTTTCTATCGGTCCTGGAAACGAAGGGGTGAGGCTTCGCAGGCGCATCGACCAGAAAATTCCCAGACAAAAAGCGAACGTTTATATCGATGGAAAATATGCCGGCTGCTGGTAT
>JBDRSZ010000214.1:0-13906 GCA_043824415.1 bacterium
CCAGAATGCGGATAGCTGACCTCCTCGACACGATCGAAACGATGAGCGTCCCTATGAGTGCCAGATACGAACCGATCACGACCCACACTAAAATCGCCTGAGGCAACAGATGCGTAAATCCGTGAGCGATTCGAAACAATAAAAACGGCTTCCGCGGTTCGATCTTGTCCACGACCGCAAGATTGGCCAAAGAAAGGTTGAATTTAAGATTTTCGTCTTTGGGGATGAGCTTCTTCGCCCGCTCATAAAAAAGAACCGCGCGGCCGATCTCCCGAATTTTATAGTAGCAATTCCCCATATTGTAATACAGAGATCCACTTTCATAGCCCAGTTCCAATATCTTCTCGTAGGAGGCAAGTGCATCCCCATACCGGCCCTCTTGGTAGGCCGAATTGGCCGTCAGGAACAATTGCTCCTTTTCCTCAGCCATCGTGTATGTCGATCCAAACAGAACGATAAAGCCGACCGCGATGATCGTTTTTCGAAACATCCTCACGTGCTTAGGATTATTCTCGCGCACTTTATTAAATCCGTCTATTTTGAAATCTCCTTATGCAACCGGGAAATAACTCCCTCTGCCTTTTTAAAAAAAACCCTCATCTCATTCTCGTCGGTTTCGGTCGGCGAAAAACGCTTGAGATCGCATATTCGCAGACATTCAAAATAGGCCTTGCTCGTCTCTTCGCTCACGCTCCGATTCTTAAGCATTCGCTCCGCCTCTTCCGTCACCATCCCGGCTTCTGCAATGTTCAGTTTGTCTCCGAGATAGCCCATGAGCGCTCTGCCGGCTTCGGCATAGAACTCTTTTTGCGTGGAGATGCTGAGCAGCGACTTGGAGGAAGAAAGCCGTTTCTTGGCGGAATGCGTAGCCCGCCGACCTCGAGCGTAGGCGACATCTCCGATCAACCGATCCGAGTGTCTGCGATAGCCGTAAGCCGCGGTCAGACAAAAAAGCGGGAAAATCAGCACCGCCCAAAAAAGAACAGTCCCGGTGGCTGAACGACTCATCCCCTGAAACGAAGGGACGGCCGTCTTGATAAACCGGATGTCCTGCCCGATGAGTGCCACCTCTTCCTTGGCAAGACCGGAAGGCGCCGTGATAAACACGTCATCGCCCTTCACTACATCGATGGAGATTTCATCCGTCCGCAGAGTATGGTAGGTTTTCGCGGACGGATCGAAAGTGCTCAAGACAACCGGTTTGATTTTTTGAATGCCCGGCGCCCGTGGGACGAGAACGTATTCGAAGGTTTTGCTGCCCGAAACAACAGACCCTTTTCGGTCGACCGTCTCACTGATCTTAGGGGGATACGCCTCAAAATCGGACGGAAAAGTGATTTTAGGCTCAGGCAGAGTCCGAATGTTGCCCTGCCCTTCCAATTTGACTTTATAACTGATGGCTTCGTTCGTCTTCACCTTCGTCCTGTCGATCCCGCCTGTCATCCTGTATTTCCCCACGATACCCGTAAAGTCCTCCGGCTTTCCCTCCTCCGGAAGTGGAAGGACTTTAACTCTCACCGGCTCGGATTGAATGGCCTTTCGTACGGTACGGCCGAAAGGATCGCTGAAAAAATCGTCGAAGATGTCCCGCGACCTTCGCTGAACACGAACTTCACATTCGATCTCGAGCGGTTCGACCGTCTTCTCACCCGGTGTCATCGGAAAAAGAGCAACCTTACGAATCGTTGCCACAGTGTATCGTTTACCCTCTAAAATCTCGACGCTCGTCTCCGGTGCTTGACCCATCGGGAACTCTTCCACCCAGAAGCCCGCAGTCCCAGGTATCTTCGAAAATCCGTACGAAGTCACATTCACAAGAGTGTATATCTTGTACGTGATCGTTACGGGTTCGTTCTGATACACTTGTTTTTTATCCACAAGCGTTCTGAGAAACAGATCTCCTTCGGCGGGTTCTGTCCCTTGAACCGGCTCATTCTGTCTTCTGGAGGTTTGCGGTGCTGCTGCTGTCTTTTGAATCTCGATGGAGATGGGATCCGTTTGAACTTGTTTCCCGCCGGCCTGTACCATAATTGAACCGATTTGAAATTGACCAATCGCAGTCGCCTGGAAGTGATAGCTGATGACCTTGGAAAACGACATCCTTCCGTTGACGTACTCCATGTTCTGCTGTGTGCCGCTTCCTAAAAAGATGGCAAAATCGTCCATCTTCGGAAGCTGGGGATTAGATGCTGCATTCGCATCCCTGCCTGAAAGTTCCACATTGAGCGTGAATTGCTCATTCAGACCGACAGTCGTCCTGTCCACATACGCTTTGACGACGATATCCTGGGCTGTCGTCATGGAAAATCCCAGCAACAAACTCCAGAACAATATCACTATCTGACTGTTATTCCTTCGAATCATCGATCGAAGCTCATCAATCCATTCATTCTCTGCTCTTTGCTCTTTGCTCTTTGCTCTATGCTCTTTGTTTTTAGCTTTTAGCCTATTGCCTATATCCTTCCGTTTACTGTGTACTTCCTACTTTTTACCGATTACTGATTACCGGTTACCGATTACCATCCGCTGTCCATCGTTCACTGTTTACTGCCTAATGCTTATTGTTTGTTTACCAATCCTTCTTTACCTGAGCCCTTCCCTGCGCCTGGGCTTGTTTCTTCTTCAAATCCTTCTGATTCTCCTTCAGCGCTTCGAGGAGACGTTCCGCTTCCTCCTTTGACATCTCCTTCTTCTCTTTCTGCTCTCCGGCCTGCTGCTGTTCTTCTTCTTGTTGCTGCTGATCCTTCTCGTCCCCCTCCTTCTTCTGCTGATCTTGCTGCTGCTGTTTCTGCTGTGGTTGTTCCTTTTGCTGATCCTGTTGTTGAGGATCGGCATTTTCCTTCAATTTGTTCCGTACGAATTCCAGGTTGTACTTCGCATCCTGATCCTGGGGATTCAGCTTCAGCGCTTGCTCATACGCCAAAATACTCTCTGGAAGTTTCCCATGCCTGTAGAGAGTATTCCCGAGATTATAGTAAGTCTTGGACTGAAAAAGTGGATCGTCCGAATTGAGCGACTTGTTGTAGGATTCCAATGCCTTCTCGTAATTTTTCTTCTTGTATAAAACATTCCCCACATTATACTGAATCGATGGTGAACTCGGATCGTCCAAAAGCGCATCCTGATACTTGTTGTTCGCCTCGTCGAATTTTTCCTCGGAATACAATCGGTTTCCCTCAAACACCTTCTTCCGTGCAGACTGAGCAAATAACAGAACGGGAGCCGACCAAACGTAGATGAATAAAACGAATCGTAATGACCTCTTCATAAAATCCTCATCATCAATCAACTTTAGGCATTTTAGCTCACTTTAGTCACTTTAGTTCACTTTAGTCACTTCCAACTTTATATAATTATACGTCACAAATCCTAAAAGATTCAACTACAGCCCTTCACTCAAACCGTCCCTTCCACTCTTTCTTCACTCTGCGTCTTTCGGGAAGAGCGACTTCAAGAACGAGGAGAAATAAAGCCAGGCCCACGAGCGCTTGGAACCGATCTTCGAACTGGGCGAACTGCTGGGAAGCCAGCGCCTTCTTCTCCATCTTCCCGATGTCCTCGTAGATCTTATCCAGCTCCACTTCACCCGGAGACGCCCTGTAGTACTTCCCCCCGGTCTCAAGTGCAATTTTCTCAAGGGTCAGCTCGTCCAATTTCGTCATCACCACCTCTCCATCACGATCCTTCTTGAACCCGACCCGATTTCCCCTTTCATCGATGAGTGGAATCGGAACGCCCTGCGAAGAACCGATACCGACGCAGTAGATGACCACGCCTTCCTTCGACGCCGCCTGAGCCGTCTCCACGGGTTTACCCACATGATCTTCTCCATCCGTGATGAGGATCAACACCTTGTGCTTCCGTTCCTTCTCCACGAAAGAAGAGACTGCCTTCTGGATGGCTTCGCCCACTGCGGTTCCCGGCACGGGGATCAAATCCGGTTCCATCACGTTCAAGAACATCCTGGCAGCCCCATAATCCAGCGTCAAGGGACATTGGATGAACGCTTTCCCCGCAAAAGCGATCAATCCGATACGGTCTCCCTCTAATTTATCGATGAGTGATCCGATCTCGTGCTTCGCCTTCTCCAGCCGGTTGGGCTTGATGTCCTCTGCCATCATCGACAGAGACACATCCAAGGCGATCATGATGTCCTGCCCCTCCCTCTGGACCGTTCTCAGCTTCGTCCCCAGCTGGGGCCTTGAGAAAGAGAGGACAAGAAAAATAAACGCCATTACAAGAAGAATCACCTTCCAGACTTGACGCTTCCTGCTGACCGACTGAGAAAGTTTCTGCATGAGCAGCGCATTCCCAAAAAGCGCCATCGCCTTACGCTTCTGCCGGAAAGCCCATACGAAAAACAGGACGAGAAGCGGAATCAGGATCAACAGGTACAGAAATTGTTCATACGCAAAACGAAACACGAATGCTCCTTACATCAAAAGCTCATACACAGTCTAATGAATTCCCCTTGTCTATTCCAACGCAGCCCGGCTTTGGTGAGTGTTGCCGTCCCCGGCTTGAGCAAACACACATGAAAATCTCCATGTCGGAAATGCAATGACGACTTCTTCGTTTCAACAGGTTCTTTAGATTTTATCGTAAGGTGATACCCGGTTACAGCACCCAGTGCAGGAGCAATAAAAAAAAGTACGCTCGGACCGTCACTTAAATCCGTATCAAAAGCGAATCCAATGACAAGCCCCAAAGCGGAACCTCCCAATGCTGCCCAAAACGATCCGCCCTGATCGAAACGATAGCCTATGGCATAGACACCGCCGGCACTTCCAAAAACCAATCCAAGTGATCCGCCAATGAGGAATCCCATTATACCGCTAAGCTCATATTTATTGCCTGTCAATAGTATTTCCGTTGCAACTCCTATCCCACCTCCAACAATCCCACCTAAAAATCCACACATACCTCCGATAAGTAATTGACTCCCGACGACGAATCCTCCAGGCGCTTTTGAAGTATAGTTCTGCCCGATTAAAACATCCCGATGAAAAGAATCTTCACCATGAATTACTTGTGCATGCGCTTCAACAGCCATGATGAAAAACAACGATCCTACAATACAGATCAATTGTTTCCCGATGAACGCATGTGTGAGTCTGTGAATAAGGATCGCATTCCTGAAAAGTGTCATTGCCTTTATCTTCTGCCGGAAAGCGTATACGAAAAGCAGAACAAGCAGCGGAATCAGGATCAACAGATACAGAAATTGTTCATACGCAAAACGAAACATACTCCATTCCAAATTCGACATTCGACATTCGAAATCCGAAATAAAAAAATCCTAATTTCAAATGCCTGAACCAGCGAATCATTGTTTTTGTCATTCGATATTAAAAATCAGCGACTCCATCACGGTATCTTCCGAAACCGTGTATGCGCCAGTCCGATCTCACCTAAAAAAAGAATGACGGCGGCGCCCACAAGATAAAAGAACAGCTCCGAGTACCGCGTGTACTCCTTGACCTTGATCTCCGTCTTTTCCATCGCGTCGATCTCTTTGTAGACAGCTTCGAGACTCTTCCTGTCCGTCGCCCTGAAATACTTCGCACCCGTCATGTCCGCGATCTTCGTCAGCAATCCGTCGTCGATGTCCACCTGTATCGGAACGTACCGCTTGCCGAAGAAGGGATCGTTCACCGGATACATGGCCGTGCCCCGCGCTCCCGCTCCCACCGTATAGATTCGGACATCGAACGCCTGGGCCGCCTGCGCCGCCGTGAGGGGATCGATCTCTCCGCGGTTGTTCCTTCCATCCGTCAAGAGGATGATGACTTTCGACTTCGCCTCGCTCGTCCGTAGACGATTCACCGCAGTAGCCAGCCCCATTCCGATGGCCGTTCCGTCTTCGATCATGCCCACATGAACCTCGTCTAAAAAGTTCAGGAGAATGCCGTAATCTAAGGTCAGGGGACACTGAGTATAAGCTTCCCCCGAGAAAACGACCATGCCGATCCGGTCATTCTTCCTGCCCTTGACGAATTCCGCTGCCACTTGCTTCGCCGCCTCAACCCGATTCGGTTGGATATCCTCGGCCAGCATCGAACTCGAAATGTCCACCGCCAGCACGATGTCGATTCCCTGCGTGATGACCTCTTCGCTCTTCATCCCGGACTGAGGTCTGGCGAAGGCCACGATAAGAAGCCCCACAATGAGCATCCTGAGGACAAAAAGAATATGGCGCGCTCTGGCGGCAGACGGCCGTTGAACCGCCTTCACGACGCCCAAATCAGAAAATCGGAGCGTCGCTCCTCTGCGCCTGTGACGCCTGAAATACCAATAGCCTAACAGGGGGATCAGAGCCAGGAGTAAAAGAAATTGCGGATCGGCAAAACGAAAAAACATCGTTACGTGCGGCCTCCTTCATCTTCCAATGTTAAGGGATTCCCTGTCGACGCTTCCGTAGCGACTTCCTCCATCTCCTCCTCAACCTCAGACCCAACGTCGGCCTTCTCCTTTATCTCGCCGACATCTTCCTCCGGTTCGGCCTCGAACAGTACTTTCGTCCTATCCACGATTTCGTAGGCCAGCCGTAAAATCTCCTCATTCTCTTCTGCGGTCGGAATCATCTTGGCGAATTTAACCAGATCGCATCGGTCGAGAAACATCTGAAAAAGATCGTAATCTTCCTCAAAGACATCCTCTCGAGACAGTCCGTCGAGCACATCCGTCGTCGTCATCTCCAAAGCGACGATAAAGTATCTGCCTTCGATATACCTCCGGATGATTTCCGATATTTCCGTATAGTACGCTTTGATCTTTCCCTTTTCCAGCAGATCCGAGTCCCGCAGCCGGTCCAGTGCCTCGACCGCAATTTCATGGGGCGGTCTTGGAGGCGACTCGCGTAAAGGAAGGAGGCGCTTCCCCTCTTTCTTCCTGCGATACAGGATGATCGCCAGCACTCCCAGCACGACGATCGCCCCCCCCAACACGAACCACCGGACGGTGAGCCACCAGTCGCGTGGAATCTCCAGGGGAGGCTTAATATCGCGGATGTCTCCCGCTTCGCTCGGTTTTACGCTCTCGACGACAATCTTGAGCTTCTCCGTCGTCAATGCTTTACCCGTAGAATCGCCCGTCGGGAAATACAGAATCGTCAGGGACGGAATCTCGAATTCGCCCGTGAAAAACGTCGATATGACGTAATCCACGGAGGAGACGACTCTGCCCTTTTCCTTCTTCGGATCGTGAACCTCGTAATCCCGGATCTCGAACCCGCCCAGATTGGCTCCAAGACCGGGCATCTCTACCCGTATGTCCTCGTCGTGTGTCACAGTGACCGTATACGTGATCAGATCGCCTATCGTAATGCGGGATTTGTCCACAGACGATATGATCGATACCCGATCCTCCTGAACAGAGGCCGTAAGCCGCAAGCTCCATACGCAGGCGGCAATGAAAATGCCGTAGAGAAATTTTATATTGGCTGTGTTCATGCTGTCCCGGACTACTGAACCCGATCCGCCAAAATCCTCACGTTCTCCGTCGCGACCATCCGGTCCAAGAGTTCCTCGTACGCCTTCTGCTGCCTTTCCCTCAACAGATCCTCCGCGACTTCTTTCCGCACCTCCTCGAAAGCTTTCTGCCGTTTTACGTTCCCCTTGTCGTCCTTCTCGGCGTACTTCTCCTTGTTCGCCTTGTAATAAAGCTCGATGTCGTCGTCCGTGATGCGAATCTGACCGGAGATTTCTTCCTGCAGGTACTTCTGTACCATCAGGCTCTTCTTCGCCTGGAACGTCCCCTCGACCACATCCTTGTCCTTCTCTAACTGCTTCCGCCTGGCCGCATCGTAGAAAAGTTCCGTGGCGATGTACTGCCTTAAAAACTCCAATTTCGATTCTTTCGATTCCAACTGGGACTGAACATAATCCGGAAGCTGACCGATATGGTACTTCAGATCACCGGACGTGATCTCCCGACTGCCGATCGTGGCCACCACAATCCCCGGTTGGCTTTTCGTAACAGTTTCGGGTTCTAAGCTCGTCGCCTCATCCAGTGCCTGCTTCGCATCCGCGGATCGCTGCAGCCTCTCCAAGCAAGCCACGATTTGCTTATCGACCTGTGACATAACAGAGCTTTCCGGGAAAACATGCTTGACTTTAAGATAATACGCCAGGGCGTTCTCATAATCGTGAATCCGTTCGAAGTAGATATTCCCGATGATGAAATTGATGTTGGCCTGCTGCTGATCATCCACATTATAGAGATCCAAATACCGCTCGTACTCGCGGACTGCTTGAGGATAGAGCTCGCGGTTGTACAGCGCGTTCGCATATTCCCGCACCTTCTCACCGTCTACACTCGGCTGCGAATTGTCCGAACACCCCATCATAGAAACGATAATCCATAAGCCTGACAGCGATACCAAACGAAAAAAGTTCTTCATAATCGAATCCTCTAATATCTCTTTCTGTGTTCTTCTGTGGTATTCCGTGGTTAAAAATACCTACCGAAACCGCTTGGCCCTCATCCTGAAAAATCGGATGAGCGGCTCAAAATAGGATTCATCCGTATGAATCGCAATCGAATCCACGTTCATCGATTTAAAAAGTTTATCCCTCCTCAGCATGGCCTCCGAAGTCTTTTGAGCGAAAAGCCGCACAACCTCTCGATCCGACGTATCCAGCAGAATTTGCTCTCCAGTCTCCGCATCCTCCAATTCGACGTACCCGATTCTTGGCAGCTCCATCTCCCTTGGATCGATGATATGAATCCCCACGATGTCGTGCTTTTTATTGGCGATCCGAAGCGCACGTTCGTAATCCTTCGACAGAAAATCGGAGACCAGGAAAACGACGCTCCGCCTGCGGATCACCCGGCTCAGATACTCGAGCGCATTCCCGATGTCCGTCATCCGCTCTTCGGGCCGAAAATAGAGAAGCTCCCTCAACACACGGAGGACATGGCTCTTTCCCTTCCGTGGAGGCACGAACTTCTCGACCTTGTCCGTGAAGATGATGAGCCCGACCTTATCGTTATTCTTGATGGCGGAAAACGCCAGCAGCGCACAGATTTCCACAGCGATTTCGCCCTTCATCCGTTCGAACGTGCCGAACTCCCCGGAGGAGCTCGCATCCACCATCAGCATGACGGTCAGCTCCCGCTCCTCCTCGAACACTTTCACGTAGGGCTTGCCGTATCTCGCCGTCACGTTCCAATCGATCGTCCGGATGTCATCGCCGATCTGGTATTCCCTGACTTCAGAAAACTCCATTCCCCTGCCCTTGAATACGGAATGGTATTCGCCCGAAAATACATCGTTCACCATCCCCCGCGTCGTGATCTCTATCCGACGAACCTTTTTTAATATCTCCTTCGGAATCATAATCCAAGCTTTAAAATCGAATATCGAATTTCGAAGCACGAAACAAATCCAAAATTCGAAATCCTCAATGATTAAAACATCAGTTTATTGCTTTGAAAATTTTAGTCATTTTGATTTGATTCGTATTTCGTGTTTCGAATTTCGTATTTTCGTTTTTTTCGGCCTCCGGTCTCCGTTCTCCCTGCCTGCTGCAGGCAGGCGGTCTCCATTCCTTTTAAGGTACTTCAATCTTATTCAACACCTTCCGAACGACATCCTCCGCAGTGACCTCCTCCGCTTCCGCCTCGTACGTCAGGATAATGCGATGGCGCAGCACGTCCATGCCAACAGCCCGGACGTCTTCGGGCGTGACATATCCCCGCCGCTTGAGGAATGCGTGGGCCTTGGCCGTCTTCGTCAAATAGATGGACGCACGCGGCGACGCACCATAGGCGATCAATTCGGTCAGGTCTTCCAGCTCGTACTCTCTTGGATTGCGGGTGGCAAAGACGATGTCGATGATGTACTGCTCGATCTTCGGATCGATATAAATTTCCTCGACCACCTGTCTGGCCTTCACGATGTCGTTCGGCTTCACAACAGCACTGGCCTTCGGCTCCGGCCCAGTGGACATCCGCCGCATGATCTCCAGCTCCTCCTCCGGCGAGGGATACCCGATGGAAAGCTTCAGCATGAACCGGTCCACCTGAGCCTCCGGCAGAGGATACGTTCCCTCCTGCTCGATGGGATTCTGTGTCGCCAGCACGAGGAACGGATCGTCTAAGGGGAACGTGTTCTCCCCGATCGTCACGGTTCTTTCCTGCATCGCCTCGAGCAGCGCCGACTGGACTTTGGCAGGAGACCGGTTGATTTCATCGGCCAGGATGATATTGGCGAAAATCGGCCCCTTCTTCGTCTGGAACTTTCCGTTTTTCTGGTCGTAGATGAGCGTCCCGACGAGGTCCGCTGGCAAAAGATCCGGAGTGAACTGGATGCGCTGGAATTTTGTCTGGATGGCGGACGACAGCGTCCGAACGGTCATCGTCTTCGCCAGACCTGGAACGCCCTCCAGAAGCACATGGCCGTTGGAGAGCATTCCGATGAGCAGTCGCTCCACCATGTACTTCTGCCCGACGATCACCTTGCCCACCTCTTCCGTGAGCTTGTCTACGAATACGCTCTCTTCCTGTATCTTCTTGTGGATCGCCTCGATATTCTTGTCCATCAATCCTCCGCAGTAACTTTTTTTATATTTTCATTGTTCTATTTCTTCCGCTTCTTCCGCTTTCCCGTTTTCTCTCCCTCCATCTCCAGCTGTTTCTCTTTTGCCTTGGCCAAATGGGATTCCAGGATCGTTTCCACTGTTGTATAGGCTTCATCCAATTCGGCCTGTGTCGCCTCCTGGCCGGAGAATTTAACCACATCCGCTTTCGTGAGCAGCGTTTCGCACTTTCGGATCAAGCTCTCATCGAATCCTTCATCCGCGAGCATCTTCAGAAGTTCTGCGGTTGTGGCCTCCAGAGCCGAAATTTGATATTTTTCTGATAGATATTTACGGAAAATCTTCGTCAGAACCGTGAAGGCCTCTCTCCTGTCCTTTGCCTTCAAGTCGACAGTGTTTTTCAGATCTTCTAAGTAACTCTCCTCGACGATCCGTTCAACCGCTTCCTCTATATCCTTCTTCTCGGACCGCCGGAAACGGATAAGTAGAAAACTCACGAATCCGAACAGAACGATGCATACAGGGATGATCCAGTACCACAAGTTTGAACCATCCCCCGCGTCGCGTACTGGAGAGATGACTTCAACTCCAATCCTCTGAGTCCTCAAAGCGTGTGTTTTACCGGACGTTTTATCCTCATAGCTCAATCTTACGGATTCGATGTCGGCCATGCCCAGCGTTTTCGGCTGAAGCGTATACGTAATCTCCTTCGTAGCCTGTCGCCCCCCGGAAACTCCTGAAACGCGGTTGGCAGTCGAAGTCCCCACGATGTCGAAATTGGAGAGCAGAGGTTCATCCACTTCTCCCATTTCGATGAGGTCTAAATCACCCTTCCAGGAAATCCGCACTGTGAAAACGATATGCCGATTCAGCGGGATTTGTTTCGGTTCGACAAAGGCGGAGAGCATCACCTCTGTCTCCTCCTGAACAGATCCGATGGACTGAAGAGGAAAATAAAATCCAGCCAGAAGAAAGCTGCAAAAAGCGAGTAAAAAACGATTGAGTGTCATTTTAATCATAATGATTCCCAAAGTTTATCAGTTATTACCTTTTAGCTTGAAAAAAGTTCCAGGAAATAAAGTCGTTGTATTGAATGAAAAACAGAAAACCGAAGCCTCCTAAAATCCGAAAAGTCGAGTGCTTCGGTTTATCTATCGTTTTCATGAATTGTTGAATGTTTACTTCTCTGCTTCAGCCTCCGGTTCGGGCTTCTTATCCAATCCCGCCAGTTCTGGAATTTCGTTGATATCTTTGCCCAAATGTTCGAGCTCCCAATGTACGGCAGACGCCAGTTCGTGATTGGGGAATTTCTCAAGAAATGCATTGTAAGCGACACGAGCCTTTGCAGTATCCGGAGCGCTGTTTGCGTAAATAAAACCGATCATGAACTGACACTGCGCAGAAGGTTTACTGTCCGGAAACTCGTCCACGACTCTCTGGAGTGAAGTGACAGCCTTAGAGAAATCTTGAAGACCGTTGCTGTAGGCAAGACCTGCCCGATAAAGCGCTTCAGCAATAAACGGACTCTTCTGGTAATGCTTTACTAATTTCTCGTAACAGTCGATGGCTTCTACATACTCTCCGTCATTCTCGAATTGTGCCCCCTTTTCCATCAATCTTTCATCCGGCATGCGGCCACAGCCCAAAATCATCGCGAGTACAACTCCAACCACAAGATTCTTCATCAGGAACGATCTCATTCCGTCATCCTCCTCGTTAACCAGTCGTTACTAATTTGATTAATTCACAAACCACAGATGAACACAGAGTAAAACACGGAAATTAAAAAACATCGTTAACTTGGTTTATGATGTTGTTTCAGATTATTCCTTTTAATTCACTTCATTTTAATTCAATGTTTTTTCTTTATCTGTGTTATTCCGTGTTGATCTGTGGTGAATAATTCATGCTAAAAAATTTAATGACTTTTTAAAGTAAAATCAAGAGAATTTTCTTTGACGACCACTTTGATCCGATTTCCATTCTTAAAATCACCCGCTAAAACACGATTTACCAGCGGATTCGTAATCAGCCTCTGCATCGTCCGCTTCAGGGGCCGCGCGCCAAAATCGGGTTCGTACCCCATCCGCGCCAACGTCTCTCGTGCTTCGTCTGTAAGCTCCCGCGTGATTCCCTGTTTAACCAGTTTCTTTTGAATCTGGCGAAACTGAAGATCGACGATCTTTTGAATCTCTTCCATTCCCACGCCCGGCTCGCCGATGAGCACCGGGTTGTTCTTCGTCCCGTCCCGATTTCATATTTTGATATTTCAAATGAAAGATCGGGGCGGGAGTCAGAATGACATCTTTTCTTATTTGTCACTCCTGCGAAAGCAGGAGTCCAGTTCTTAGGATCTCGATCCCACTCAGAGCGTAGGATCGAGTGAAATCTGTACAGCAAGTCAATTTCTTTTATTGGCATTCTTAAACTTAATATATTTTAAAATCAAATCTGCAATGCACTCATAATGATCGTAACAATAAGCATCTGGTTCTCTTTGGTGCTCTCCTGGTCCAAACATGTTTTCATCTATATGAGCCAAGAATTCATTTCTTGCATCATACAATTCCATGTACCAATAAAATAATTCCTCATCGATTTTCAAGTTATCTATAAATAACTCATTTATTGCATCTGGTTTACTTTTAATTGAATGTTCTTCCATATATTCTTTTATTAATGCCTCAAGAACCATATTCAAATTTAAACCTGCTTCCTCAATAAAATCATTAATAATCAATCTTCCCGCATTAACAAAATGATGTAATGCTATATGAACGAACCTAGAACAATTTAAAAACAGATTGTAATATCTCAAAAATGTATTCCTTGAAATATGATGGCTTGAAAATTCGAAACTATTTGAGAGGAACTCAATATGTTTTTCTAAAGGCATTTTTTCTACACCAGGTGTAAAAAAATCAATATATTTCTTCTCCGATCTAATATTCTTTATATATAATTGTACTTGATGTGAATCCATTTTACCATACGGATCGAACAATAAAGGTATTTTTATTTTACCATCGACTATCCTTTTTATTTCGTTTAAAATTTCTTTAGTTGACAAACATGCAACAGATGATATAAATATTGTCCCATAATCATAAGGGCTAAAACAAAAAATTGGAAAATGCTTTTTACAAAACATTAATGCGGATATAAAAATCAGGCTCTTTGGTCCATAAGGAATTGACACACTTTTCACCGTTTTCTTTTGAAGGTATGAATTGATAAAAAACGGTATCTTTCTATATGAGAAATATCCAAGCCCATCTATATAAATATTTTCATTCGGATATATACCACGGTGTTTTGGATGAAATATTTTAACTCTATATTCAATCATGGAATTTTACATTCAT
>JBDRSZ010000215.1:0-4230 GCA_043824415.1 bacterium
GCCTCTGCGGAGGTCTCAAGAATGAGCCCCCTTTGAAACAATACGAACTCGAAATCCCTCTCAGACTGACACGGAGATGCGAAAGTCTCGAAGAAGCCAAGCAGTGGGCGGTCCGCCTCATGTGCCGTGACATCGTGCAATCCAAAATACACTTTCTGGATGAATACGGGAGAAGAACGAAGATTTCCATCAAAGTGTATAAAAACGGAGAGACCTGTCCGAAATGTAAGATCTCCGGAGAAATTGTGACATTTCGAAAGATCGGCCACATCGATCAAGATACATCCTCATGCAGGCACTGCAGTTTCAATTTCTAAAACGTATTCTCAAAATATTCCGTCAGCATAAACAGATGCCATCCTTTAAAAGGATGGCATCTGTTTTTATAAAACCAATCAACCTGATCTTCCCCTTTGAATCACTTTTAAAAACATTTATATTAATCGGAGAACCTTTTTCATAAAACCCGCGTCTTAATTCACAGAAAACGGGAGCCCGAATTTGACGGAAGAGTATAGTCTGGTAGAGCGTGCACGCAACGGTGAAACGGCTGCTTTTAGGGATCTGGTTGAGCGGTATAAAAAGAAAATTTACTTCCTCGCTCTCGACCTGACGGGCAACCATCACGATGCGGAAGATTTATCCCAAGAGGTCTTTCTCAAAGCCTATCGTTCGATGAAGGGATTCCGGGGAGATGCGCAATTCGGATCCTGGCTCTACCGGATCGCAGTGAACACGAATATCAATCAACATCGGAAGAAAGCTTTCACAGCATTAAAGCCGCAGGAGTGTATGGAAGAAATGAACCAGGATCAAATATCATTGAGTCGCTCTGGAATACACGGCGATCCAGAAACACAGGCCGATGCCGGACTCATCCGGAAACACATCGACCGGGCCATGGACCGCTTAAGCCCGCACGAACGCTGCGTCTTCGTCCTCCGCCATTACAACGATTTTCCCTTAAAGGACATCGCGGAGATCATGAGCATCAGTAAGGGCACCGTCAAGAGTACGCTCTTCCGTACCCTCAAAAAATTGCAGAAAGAATTGTCGTTTTACCGACAAGAATTGGGATTGGAGACGAGTCATGAGTAGCTGCCGCAAATGCCGCGATCTGTTCGTCGAGGCCCTTTACAACGAGTTGGACGCGGATCAAAAACAGACGTTTTCAGAACATCTCAAATCCTGCAGGCGATGCGCTGAATCGTACGAAGAAATGGCCTCGACGGTTCACACGATGCGCCGGCGAATCCGGCCGGAGCCGGAATCCGTTTTCTGGACGGGCTACTGGGATCGTTTCGCAGACCGGCTTGAAAAGACCAAAAACTCCCGAACCTCTCTCATGCCAGCGCGGAATCGTCTGCGGGAAATCCTGCGCTTCGAACCCAGGTGGATTGTCCACGCCGCCGCGGCAGTGGCCCTCATCATCGTCGGTGTGTTCATCGGGAGGCTCGCGTTCAGCCCGAATAGGATGAATCAACAAATGGCCGACCAAACCGGAGTGACGAGCGAAAACGTCCAACTCGCCTCCTTGGAACAGCGAACCGGCCAGTATCTCGAGCGCTCGAAAATCCTTCTGCTGGGACTGATCAACTTCGACACTGCACAAGAAGATCCCACTACCCTCAATCTCACGCATCAAACACGAATGTCCCAGGATTTGGTACAGGAGGCAGCCTCCCTCAAGGTTGAACTAAAAAGCCAGGGCGAGATTCGGCTTCGCGATCTTGTCGCAGACTTGGAAGTCATCCTCCTGCAGATCGCCAACCTCGAATCGGCGGTCGATCTTTCAGCCATCGAAATGGTCAGAAGCGGCGTGGACCGCCGCGGAATTCTTCTGAAAATCAACCTCGAAGAAATGCGGGATTCGAAACAGAATATCCAGAAATCTGAAGCACAGAACGATCGTGGTAAAATATCCATTTAATAAAGTAGGGAGATTTCATCATGAATACGAAAAAAATCGTCGCCTTTCAAAGCGCAGGATTCGTGGGAGTACTCATCTTTTCCAGCATCTTCTTGATGGCTCCCATGAGTCAAGGCCAAACCCAAAAAGAATTGGCCAGAGCACAAGTCGAACTCGGGAAAATACAAACGGAAGTCCAGAAAATGCAATCCACGCAGATCCAGCTCATGGCCGAACGGATGCAACTAAATGCCCATCGTATGGGCATCGGAAGCGGAATGGGTTGGTTCGCGGATACCGAAGATCCACAAGACGCATACGCAAAAGCATACCAATCTGCCTACAATCTTATCCTCGACGAAAAATGGGCGGAGGCGGACAAAGCGCTCGAATCGTTCCTCAAGACATACCCTAAGAGCAACTACAGCGATGACGCCCTGTTCTGGCAGTGTTATACCAGAGAAAAACTGGGGCGTTCGCTCGAGGCCACTTTCGAATGCTACCGCGATTTCATTAAAAAGTATTCGGACAGCAAATGGGCGGACGACGCCAAAGCGAATCTCATCCATATTGGCCATCAACTAGCCAAATCAGGGAAGACCGAGTACGAAACCATCGTGAAATCTTTGGAAGAAAACGATAATGAGGAGATCAGCCTCGCGGCCCTCTACGCCCTTCAGAACATCGGAGACGAGCGGGCGCTCGAAACGACAATGGAGCTGTTCGACCGCACGCCGAGCGAGAACGTGCGCGGAAAAATCGTTTACATCCTGGGCAACTTCCAGTATCCGAAAATCATCGCCAAGCTGTCGGACATCGCTAAAAACGATCCCAGTATGAGCGTCAGGAAGAAGGCCGTATACGCACTGGGGGAAACGAAAAATCCAGAAGCCGTTACGACACTGAAAAACATCATTCAATCCAAAACAGACGCCTCCGTCCGGAAAGCGGCTCTGTACACGCTCAGCGACACAGACCTCCCCGAACTGGTCTCTTTCCTCAGCGGGCTGGCCAGGACCGATTCCGACGCCTCTTTTGCCAAGGCAGCCACCTACGCCCTGGGCGACATGAAGACCGAAGAAGCCATTCAGGCGCTCAATCAAATTCTGAAGGAGGCAAACCTGACCGAGGTGCGCAAGGCTGCCATCCACGCCATCGGAAACCGCCACGACACCGCAGCCCTCTCCATCCTCCGATCCATCGCTTTAGACGACCGCGATTCCGACCTTTCCAAGACGGCCGTTTATGCCATCGCCGATTACAAGAGCGAACAGGCGTTCGGTATTTTAAAAGAAGTCATCACGTCCAGTCAGTACGGGGAAGCACAAAAAGCGGCCCTCTACGCCATCGGAGATGTCGGAGGAAAAGAGGCCAAGGATTTCCTGTACAGCACGGCCCTCACGCATCCAGACGAGAGTCTGGCAAAAGCGGCCGTCTATGCCCTCCAAGACGTCACGAAGGATAGCGAGACGAAGACGAATCTGTTCCTCGATATCATGGACAAGGCGAAATTCTCAAGCGTGAAGAAAGCGGCGTTCTACGCCCTTGCCGAAACGAAAGGAACCGAATCGATTGCTGCCCTCAAAAATATCCTCGACAACGAAAAAGACCACGAACTCCGAAAAGCGGTCGTGTATGCCTTGGAAGATGCCGACAAAGATCAGGCTGTGGACATTCTCCTTCACGTGGCCAAGAACGATGCCAGCATCGATGTGCGCAAGGCCGCCATCCGAACGCTGGGTGAAATCGGCACGCCCAAAGCGCAAACCGCCCTGATGGAAATTTTACAAATTGAAAAGGAGTAAGCCATGCAGTTTAGGTCAACTATCCGACGAATCATTCTTGGAATCATCATCGCGGTCTACGTGTCTACCGTAACCGCCCAGACAGTGCTCCGTCACTCCGATTCCAACGCTCCACTCAAGCAGCGCTGGGAATGGGCGGAGAAACAATCCAAGGATAACAAATACCGAAACGGCTGCTGGATCGCCTACAGTATCGAAAAACTCATGGGGAAGCACTCCTACACGGGCTCGTTCAGCACCGGCTGGAAGGAGAAGAAAACCCTTTCCGAAATCGTCTACGGCAAGAAAATCTATGACGACGAGGCAGGTCTTTCCGACGCTGAAATCATCCGCCGCGAAGCCCGGAGGGCCTTGGATGAGCTGAAAGACAAAGACAGGCCTGAAGAGAAAGTCTTGAAAGAGGTCGCCATCCTCTTCGAGATCACGGAAAACCGAAGCATCTCCGATGTGAAGATGAGTAACCTCAGCCTGTACGTCGATCTCGAAGGACTGCCCCTCATCTGGCTCGGCAAGACA